>JAHEOI010000265.1 GCA_018610125.1 Verrucomicrobiota bacterium | reverse complement strand
TGTTGATCTCATCAAGGAGTATGGCAAGTGGCAAGAACCGGCTTCGGAAACCGATGCGAAAGAGACGGTTGCCAACGGCGAGGCAGTGGCCTAAATCGTAACTTGAAGCGCTTGAGTTGTTCTGGGTAGAGGTGCGCGAGGATCGCGTCAAGTGTCCCGACAGGCGGGATCGATTTGGGCGATTTCCCATTCATGGCTCCATGGCTCATGGAGCTGTGCTGCTCTAAGAGAAGAGAATGATTTGGATTGAAAGGGGGCTTGAAGAGCCCAAAAACCGCTTAGATTTGGCTTAGAGATTATGCCGGTGGAGTATAAGGATTATTATGCCACGTTAGGGGTTTCCAAGGACGCGAGTCAGGATGACATCCGAAAGGCCTTTCGAAAACTGGCGCGCAAGTATCATCCCGATGTGGCAAAGGACAAGGAGAAGGCCGAGGAGAAATTCAAGGAAATCAATGAAGCGTATGAAGTCTTAGGTGATCCGGAGAAGCGTAAGAAATACGATACGTTGGGCGCCAATTGGCAGCAGGCCGATACCGGAGCGTATGGATATGGGGCGCCTTTCGGTGGTCAGCAACGAGGTGGATGGCGTCGTGGGACCGGTGCCGGTGGCGAGCAGCATTTTGAGTTCTCATTCGGCGGGACCGGGTTTAGCGACTTCTTCGAACAGTTCTTCGGTCGTGGTGGGGACCCATTCAGTGAGTTTTCCTCAGGATTCGACCCGATGGGGGCTCGTGGCGGAGGTGCGCGACAAGGAGAGCGGTTTTCCTACCGCGGTGCCGACACCGAGGGGGACATCATGGTGACGCTGCATGATGTCTTGCATGGGACCGTGCGCGAGGTGTCACTTCGACGCACCAACCGCGAAACCGGCGCCTCGGGAGCTCAGAGCTTTCGGGTGAGGATCCCTGCCGGGGTATCAGAAGGGCAGCGGATTCGTGTGGCCGGAAAAGGGGAAGAAGGTGTCCGTGGCGGTGCACCGGGAGACCTCTATTTGCGGGTTCGTTACGCAAAACATCCGGATTTCCGGGTCCATGGGGCCGACCTCTATCACGATTTGCCCGTGGCCCCATGGGAAGTGTTGCTGGGAACGACGGTCAACGTCCCCACCCTCGAAGGGACTGTTCAGGTCAAGATTCCGCCCGGTACGCCGAACGGCCGCCGATTGCGGGTGCGGGGACAAGGGTTGCCGAGGCAAAGCGGGGGCCGCGGTGATTTATATGTCGTTCTCTCGGTCGAGGTCCCGACCCATGTCGATGCGGAAGAAAAGAAGCTTTGGCAGCAACTGGCAGACCAATCTCAATTCAATCCGAGAAAGCAGCAGTCATGAACGGATCGAAACCGGGAAAAGGGATTCAAGCGATTGAGGTTTTTGAGCCGGAGCCGGGGACGCTCTACAGTCTCGACGCAACGGCTCACCTGACCGGGGTATCGCGCCGAGAGGTCCTCTTTTACTGTCGAGCCAATCTGATCGAGCCGATTCCCCAACCTCCGTTTGGGGCGCTTTACTTTCGCGACGAAGCCATCCAGACGATTCGACAGATGGAATTCTTAAGACGCCGTTACGGGATTAATATGAACGGTGTGCGAATGATTTTTGATTTGATGCAGGAGGTCGAGCGTCTCCGGGACGAAATGAGATTTCTGAAAGGATTGTGATACTCGATATTCCAAAGAGGGTTGTGCTTGCCGGTAGACGAAGCGTGTTGGGTTGGGGCATCGGCATGGAATCGACCGGCAAAATCGCTCAGTTCAGGCTGGTAACATGATCCCCCTTAAAGACGACATTCCCAGCCGGCGTTATCCGGTCGTCACCGCGACGCTGATAACGGTGAATCTGCTTGTCTTTATTTTTGAAATGTCTTTGACACGTCGGCAGCTCCAGGAGCTGACGCTTGAGTACGGGATCGTTCCGGTATTCTACACGATGCCGGGGATAACCGGGCTGTTTCACCCGGGCGAGCTGGCTATACCGCTTTTTAGCTCAATGTTCTTACACGGAGGGTGGATTCACGTCCTGGGCAATATGTGGATGCTCTGGATTTTTGGCGATAATGTTGAAGATAGCTGGGGGCGGATGCGATTTATCCTGTTTTATATTGCCGGCGGTATGGCTGCCGGATTGGTGCACATCTTTACCAATATGACCTCGGAAGTGCCGGTAATCGGTGCCAGTGGCGCGGTGGCCGCCGTCATGGGGGCCTATTTTCTGCTTTATCCCAAAGCCCGTGTCGTGGTGATGATTCCACCGTTTATTTTGGGTCCATTCTTTGTGGTTCCAGCGGCACTTTTCCTTGGGTTTTGGTTTATATTGCAGTTCTTTAATGGGACTTTGAGTCTCTTTGCCCAGTCCGGCCAATTTGGGGGAATTGCATGGTGGGCGCACATTGGGGGATTCCTTTTTGGTGCCTTCCTTTGCAGCGTGCTCCACGTCGAAGCGCGAGTTTCGAGACGACGTCCTCTATTTGGTGACGCAGATGATCAATAAAGGATTTTCCGGGCGAGCTCAAACGATTGTCTTTTATAAGATTCCGCGCTTCGCGGGCTCTCATGCCGAACCAAGTGGATAAAGATATATTTTTGGAGCTCGTAAAGGAGATAAAAGATACGGCGGATTTGTGCCTTGGAGTCATCAGTGCGCGGATCGGGGCGGCCATATCCTTCCCAGAACGATGTCGTTGAGATCCCGCAGTAATCGAGAACGGCAAACTCGATCTCGGGGTCTCCCCAGAGCGCACGATCCCAATCAATCAACCCGCTGAGTTGCCCTTTTTGGTCGACGAGGATGTTCTCAGCCCAGACATCCATATGAAGTAGACAAGGGGAGACGGGGTGCTCGAAGTGCTCGGAATGTTGTGTCAATAACTGGCGCATTATCTGGGCCTCCTCCGGTTGGTAGCCGTGGCAGCGCTCCATATCGTCAATGAGTCGGTCCCACATAATGGCAAAGGCCTCGATCCAAGTCGTTCGGGGAGGCATAGGACCCTGTTGGATTCCGTCGCTGTCCACGTAACCGGGGTAACCAAACGAAGTCGCTTCAATCGAATGGACCTCGCTTAGCCAGCGACCGATGCCGCGTAGGACTTCCTCAAGCTGAGACTCTTTGAGGTCCGGACTCTCGGAGACCGGATTGCCCTTCAATCGCTCCATCAGAATCAAATCGCGGTCAAGCCCCGGAACAATTCGTTGATGGGCGATAACCTGTGGTGCGATCACATCGGTTTTTTCTCGGACAGCTTGATGAATGACCGGTTCGCGGCGCATCATGCGGTATTCATAGAAGAGATGCTGGCTTGGGTCGTCGGGAGGAGCCATGCGAACGACGTAATCGTCGGTCTCGGCTCGGACGAACCAGCTTTGGTTGTATCGACCGCTGCCGCAAGGGGATAAGTCGATTGACTCGGACGAGCATTGCAATTGATCGGCAATCCATTCCCGTAGCGTTGATGCGGGCATCGTCGGGTCGTTCATAGATTCGGGTCTATGGCAACGCCTCGCTAGAGGTTACCGCGAGCCAAGTCCTCCTGAATCCGCGTAAACAGGGTCAGCTCGCTTTCCTGCTCGAGTCGGACCTTCTCGACAAGCGAGGCAAATTCGGGGAGTTGGTCCGGATGGATCACGGCGTGAACGCTCTCACGGAATGCTTGAAACGGTTGAAGGGTTTCGAAGGATTTTCCGATAAGGAAAACGAGCGCATGGCGTCGTGAGGCCATCGGCATTCGCTGGAGCTTGATCAATGCAGTGTTCTCCTGTTTTGAGGAGGATGCGAAGGTTTCTTCAAGGCAAACGACCTGGAAAGGCCCTTGTCGGAATTGTTCCAGGAAGCTTTCATGGTCGTCGACCGACTGGACCTTATAATTCAATCCTTCAAGGCTGCTGCGGATGGTATCGCGCCAATCTTGAGCGGTTACTCCCAGTAGAGCCGGGTTATCTTCCGGACGAATGAAGTTGAATTCCATAATCAGCCTTTCATACGGAGGCCTTCGACAGTTGTCGTGCTCTCCCCGCGTTGTTTCTTGAGGTGGTCGATACCGCGCGTTACCGGTCCCTTTTTCGAGCAATAGCCGAGCGCCGTTTCTTCGGTGATGAAGCCTCCCTCGAATGCTTCCAGGCAGGATTGGTCAAAGGTGCGCCAGCCGAACGGCCGGCTTGCCTCGATAATCTCATAAAAGGTCTTTCCTTCCCGCTCGCCTTGAATGATGCTATCTTGAGTGCGCAAGTTCGAGCCCATGATTTCAAGCAGCGCATAGCGCCCGCCTTCAATCTTGGGGGCCAGCCGCTGGCTGACAACCCATCGCAGCGTGTCGGCAAGCCGGATTCGGATCTGTTCCTGCTCCTCTTGGTCAAAGAGCCCCAAGATTCGGCTGATCGTCTGGCCGGCATCGATCGTATGGAGTGTGCTCAAGACGAGGTGGCCGGTTTCGGCCGCGGCAAGCCCGATCTCCACGGTCTCGCGATCCCGCATTTCACCGACGAGAATAACTTTGGGCGCTTGCCGTAAGGCGGCGCGCAGACCGGTCGCAAAGGAGTTGAAATCCGTTCCGAGCTCCCGCTGATTAAAGGTGGCTTTCCGGTGAGGGTGAACAAATTCGACCGGGTCCTCCAGTGTGATGACGTGGACGGCCTTTTCGGCATTGATTTTGTTTAGCAGGGCCGCGAGCGTCGACGATTTCCCGGAGCCGGTTGCGCCGGTTACCAAGATCAATCCGGTCTTCTCCTTGGCGGTTTCGCTGAGAACCTCGGGCATTCCGAGTCGCTCAAAGGTGGGGACGTCTGTGCTGAGCTTCCGTAAGACAATCGAATAATTGCCCCGTTGGGAGAAGATATTGACGCGAAACCGTGCCGAATCCTTGAGGCTGTAAGAGATGTCGCATGAACCGGTTTGGAGGAGATCTTGAATCACCCGCCGGTTGTTGCCAGCCAATGCCAGGGCAATGCGCTCCGTCTGAAACGGTGTCAACCGCTCGATCGGAGGGTCGGTTTGAACCGGGACCAGCTCTCCGTCAAGCTCCACTTGCGGCGGTTTGTCAACGGTGATATTGAGATCCGATACGCTCGGACTGACCGAAAGCATCGTTTCCAGAAGGGTGTCAAGCTCGTGGCGTGTCATAACTCGGGTTATTGTTCATCCTCCGCAGGCGGGCTTGCCAAGAACGGTCGGATCTTTTTCCGATCCAAGCATTTTTCGTACCCTTCTTCCGGAGCGATCCGTTTTTGCTTTAAGTGATCAATGATGGCATCGTCGAGCGGTTGGCTCCCAAGCTTCTTGCCGACCTGGAGCATTCCCGGAATCTGATGCGTTTTGCCCTCTCGGATCAGGTTGGCGATTGCGTTCGTGGAAACGAGGATTTCCAAGGCGGCGACACGCCCGCTACCGAGATCGGCACGCTTGAAGAGGTTCTGAGCCACGACCCCTTGAAGGGCCTCGGCCAATGTTGTGCGGATCTTGTTCTGCTGGTCGGCCGGGAAAACATCGATAATCCGATCCACTGTCTTGGCGGCGCTGGGCGTGTGCAGCGTCCCGAACACGAGGTGGCCGGTGTTGGCCGCGGTCAGGGCAAGCTCGATGGTTTCCAGATCCCGCAGCTCGCCAACGAGGATAACGTCCGGATCTTCTCGTAAGGCGCCGCGGAGCGCTGCGGCAAAGGAGTTGGTATGCAGGCCGACCTCTCGATGATTGACAAGGCACCCTTGGCTCTGATGAACGAATTCGATCGGGTCTTCGACGGTTAAGATGTGATCTTTGCGATTCGCGTTGGCGTGGTCGACCATCGTCGCGAGGGTTGTCGACTTCCCGGATCCGGTTGGGCCGGTAACGACAACAAGACCCCGTTTAAGCATGGAAAACTTCCTTAAGATCGAGGGGAAGGCAGCGCCCATTTCTTCAAAATCTTTAAATGAAAGGACTTTGGAAGGGATCTGACGAAAGACGGCGGCGGCTCCGTTCTTTTGATTGAAGAAATTGGCTCGAAACCGGGAGACCTGGGGAATCTCATACCCGAAATCGACGTCGCCGGTCTCTTCGAATTGCTTGATCTTGAGCTCGGGAGTGATCTCGTAGAGCATCTCCCGTATCTGGTCGCTCTCGAGCGGAGGATAATCCACACGCTGTAAATCCCCGTCGATTCGCAAGATTGGAGGGTTCCCTGTCGAAAGGTGAAGGTCCGAGGCCTTTTGCTCGAACATCAGGTTAAAAAAAGCATCGATTTTCGCCATATTGTGTCCTGGTATGTTTACCTTATCATTGGTATATGGCGAGGACCCACAGTGCAAGCCTCGGGCTGGATCTTAACAGAATCTTCCGGTTTAAGTAGGGGCTTGTATTACGCTGTATTGGAGGTTACCCTGACAAGCTAGACGCAACGAGGATTATCCTCGAGACTGATTGGGGCGTGTGTATGAAACCGAACGTGCTTCTAGTCGATGACGATGCGGCAGTTCGCGAGATGCTGAAAGAGCTTCTTGGCGAGTGTGGGTGCTATGTGCACGAGGCCGAGGACAAGTCCGAGCTCGACGGAATGATGGCCAGTAAGGCGCCGGACCTTGTCTTGCTTGACCTTGTGCTGCCGGACGCAAACGGTGTGGATCTCATTCCACGGATCAAGCGCCAATGGTCGGATTCAGAAGTGGTTGTGCTGACCGGACATGCGACCTTCGAATCCGCCGTCGAGACCACCAAGCGCGGGGCTTACACCTTTTTGAATAAGCCGGTCGATTTCGAGACCCTGCGTGTGACCGTGGATCGGGCGCTTGAGCATCGGCGATTGAATGAAACGAGCCACTTGCTTCGGCAGGCGTTGGCTTCCTTGAACGGAGAAACGGCGCCGATTTTCAAGAGTGCTGCGATGAAAGGGGTGGTCAAGACAATCCAACGGGTCGCCTCAAGTGATATTCCAGTCTTGCTGGTGGGTGAGAGCGGGACCGGTAAAGAGGTCATGGCCGACCTGGTGCACCAACTTAGTGCCCGCTACCAAGGCCCCTGTATCAAGGTCAATTGCGCGGCATTGCCGCGAGAGCTTATCGAGAGTGAGCTGTTCGGGGCAATCAAGGGGGCTTATACCGGAGCGCTCACCAATCGCGAAGGGCTTTTTTCTCAGGCGCATCAAGGGACACTGGTGCTGGATGAGCTGCCTGAAATGCCGATCGAGACCCAAAGTAAGCTGCTCCGTGTGCTTCAAGACAAGGAGTATCGCCCGGTCGGGGCCCGGAGAAGCTATCGCTCCGATTGCCGAATCATTGCGGCGACCAACCGGAAGGTCGAAGACGCCATCAGTGAAGGCGCGCTGCGAGAAGACTTATATTACCGGATTAGCACCATGACGGTGGAGCTTCCTGCCTTGCGGGATCGGCGTGAAGACATCATGCCTCTGGCCAAGACATTCTTAAAGCGCTTTGCGGCCCAAGCAGGACGTCCGACGCAGCAATTTTCTCCCGAAGCTGCCCGCGTGATTCAGGAGTTTGATTGGCCGGGCAATGTACGTCAGCTCCAGAATGAAATCCACCGGGCCGTCTTGTTGTGTGACCACCAAGAGGTTCAAGCTGAAGACTTATCGATTTCTGCCAAGCAGTCGAATGCGGAATTGGAGTCCGACCAGGGAGATCCATCGAGGACGCTTATGGAAAAGATTGAGCGCAACACCATCGCTCAAATGCTGAAGGAAACCAATGGGAATAAAGTCGAGGCCGCCAAGCGACTCGGGATCGGTCGCCAAACCCTCTATAACAAGATCAAGTCCCTCGAGATCAAGGCCCCCTAGATTCCTTGAACAAAGCAGATTTGATGTTTTTGAGTCAAATTTTGACGCTTGCCCTTACCATCGTTTTCAGTCTCAAGGAATCTGTGGCGAGGCGTTAAAAAATTTCTTCTTTTCCCTTCCGCGGAGCGGAAAATCAGCGAGGCGTAGACAGAAAACATTGGACGCGACCAAGTGGCTGAGACGGAGCTCATGCCTTGGCCGGTCTGAGGCAACGCCTCGCTAGCGAGTCGTCTGGAATCTTTCTGCTTCTTAAGCTAGGGGGCTGTAAAGAAATACGTGATATCCCTTATTTCATCGATAGGCAACACTTTAATAGCCGCCTTTTCTCTTGATTCTTACAATCGACAGGGAAATTCTGAGGGCGTGGCGACGATTTTTGTGAAGGTGTCTGATGGCGAGATGCAAGAATTCTTGGTCAACCAGCTTTCTTGGTTGTACGACCTCTCGACCGCTACTTCCTTGCATGCCATTCTCTCGGGAACGGAAGCGGAATCGATCGACCTTTGTGTGGTGGATCAACAAGGCCTCGAGCAGGAGCCTGCTATTTCGAGATATCGGGCTCCGGAAGGGAGTACGGCTCAAGTGCCCATACTGCTGGTCGTGCCTCAAGACGAGGCATGGCAATTACGAGATGCATGGGAGCCGTTGATCGATGAAGTGTTGCGGGTTCCGGCGCCCAAATGGGAAGTGCGGAAGCGGGTTCAGGAGCTTGTTGACCGAAGCGCGTCCAAGCGCATTTCTTCCGAGCGACTACGGGTCTGGGAGCGCCATAGTGATTTCCTTTTAAAGCGGGTCCAGTGCCAGAATGAGCAATTAAGGCAGGCCTTCGTCGAAACCGTCATGAGCTTGGCTCGGGCTGCCGAATTCAAGGACCGAGAAACCGGACGGCACTTGCGGCGGGTGAGTTATTACTGCCGCGCAATCGCTGCCGAGCTTGGACTTGACGAGCTCTTCCAGGATCGGATCTTTTATGCCAGCCCCTTGCATGACATTGGCAAAATCGGGATCCCCGATGCCCTTCTCTTAAAGGCCGGGCCGTTGACAAACCAAGAATGGCCGGTTATGCGATCGCACTCGACGATAGGCGCCAAGATTTTACGCAATGCCGATTCCCCTTACCTCCAAATGGGTGAAGAGATCGCTTCATTTCACCATGAGCACTGGGATGGGAGTGGCTATCCTTGTGGATTGACCGGTGAGGCGATCCCGCTTCCGGCTCGTATCATGAAGCTCGTTGATGTCTACGACGCCTTGCGTAGCCAGCGTCCTTACAAGACGGCGATGGAACATTCCGAGGCGGTTCGTATCATTTACGAAGGCGATCTGAAAACCTCTCCGGAAAACTTTGATCCCTTGGTCCTCGCCGCCTTCTCCCGACGTCAGGCTGAGTTTGACGATATCTTTAATAATGTCGACTGACTAGGTGGTTCTCTTTCGTTGCCTTCTGCTCTTTTGATTGAGCTGTCCGCAGAGCTTACGGTCAACGGGCATATGCGAGAACCGTCGGCTTGATTGCGATCCGCGGTACTCGCCTTTTGCGAGACGCCTTTTGCGACAGTGGCGCCTTCCCAGGTCTCCCCGGGTTAGCACCTTCCTCCTCGGGGGCCATTATTCCTTCTTTCTTGAAGTTAAAGCTTGTAATGGGAGTATATATTGTAGTAGCCTTAAACATTAGCAATGAAACCAGAACGAAGCACCCAATGTCATAAACGTCGGTTTTATGCGTTTACCCTTGTTGAGCTGATTGGGGTCCTTGCCATTATCGGGATTCTGGCCGCATTCCTGGTGCCGCGTGTGCTCGCCACGATTGAAAGGGCCAAAGTAGTCCAGGTGGTCCATTCCATTCGAAGCGCCCGCGATGCCATTTTTGATTACTACGCCGAGCATGGCACGTTTCCGCCTCTCGGGCCGATCGATAACCACCTGGTCAAGGAAGGATTTTTGGACACACGGTTTCGGGCGTCCGTCGGAAGTGGCGCGAGCCTTCACAGTGCTCGTGCGGTACCCGATGGTAACTTCACCATCGATGGCAGTGAGTATGATCTCGATGGGGATGGAAGGACCGGCTCCGCAGAGGGAGCGGAAACATCAGGTCCGGTCGTTTTTGCGAGAATTACGGGCGTGGCTCAACGGGGAGCAGAGAGTCTGAGCGAGATGATTGACGGTGAGGAGCTTGGGGCCGACGACGATCACCGGTTTGGTGGAGGCGACGAGCAAATGGATGTTTATGGTAAAGTCATTTATGACGGCAGTGGGGACACATTTCCGACGGAGGTCTACATCTACATTCGGCACCTGGAGTAGGATCGAGGATCGACGGTAGGATCGACGCCCTACCAGCTCAGTTGCGTCGTAATCTTGAGAAGAAAGCCGATACAGAAATTCTCGCCCAACTTAATGACATGGGGGGCTTCACTCTGCCGGCAAGCCCCGAAAAGTGTGCCCGGTATCAGGTAACCCGCAGCTCCTGATACGGTCACACTCCTTGGGGCCCTCTCCCCGGGGGGGACGTCTCTTTCCTCGGCATCCCCTCTTGATCTCCTTTATCGGAAATTGATGTCACCTGAGGAGGCTTCGTCCGGACAAGGTGAATTGGTCGGAGCTTCCGCCGCTTCGCTTGTGGGTGAGACGAGCTTTTGCTCGACGAGATAGCTCTCGAGCTCTTCGCCACTGATGTCGGCCAGCATCTTGTCGTTGACTTCGACACATGGGCTCAACATTTGGCCGCTTCGCTCGATCATTTGCTGACGTTGCGAGGGATCATTGATAATGTCCCGATCCTCGTAGGGCAAATCGTATTTCTTTAAGATCGCACGCACGCCGTTGCTCCAGCCGCATTGTGGTTTGAGATACGCGATAATTTTCGGTTTATCCATAGGCCGTCGCTTTGTTTTGATTTGGTTCCAGTAGCAGGCTACTACTTCTTGCTAAACATATATCAAATTTTGGTCATGTAAACAAGCGACGATTCATCGGTTGACGATGTCAAGAGAGACGGGAGAGGCAAGCGGAATGAAAGTCGAAATATTACCGGACAAGTTCAAGGGCACTGTTTCCGCCCAAGATGTGGCGGAGGCGATTGCGGAGGGCTGGGCTAAGAGTCGCCCAGGGGACCGCGTGGGCGCGTTGCCGATCACCGATGGCGGCGATGGTTTCGGGG
>JAHEOI010000264.1 GCA_018610125.1 Verrucomicrobiota bacterium | reverse complement strand
CTTCTCCCCTTCCCGAACGAGAAGAAGGAAGTCGACTACCACGCAACTGATCGACCTGATAGGGACGCCGTCCCCGAGGTCCAGGAGCGGACGGCAGCGGAGCGCCGTCCCTACCGCAACAGCGGTGGTTTTCCTCCCCCCTTTCCCTTTCCCTTTCCCTTTCACTCTCACTCTCACTCTCACTCTCACTCTCACTCTCACTTTCACTCTCACTCCCCTCACTTCCCCTCAGATGATCCGGAATTCTTTTTCGTTTCGACCAGGCGCGGCTTCCGGTTTAAGGTTTTCGGGATGGCGCGAGAAGGTCAGCAAACGCCGATGATGGAACAGTACCACCGGATCAAGGAGGAGATCCCGGCGGAGGCGCTCCTTCTGTTTCGGCTGGGTGACTTCTACGAGCTCTTTTTTCAAGACGCCGAGCAGGGGGCTCAGATCTTGAACGTGGCCCTGACAAAACGCGGGGATGTCCCGATGTGCGGCATTCCATACCATGCGTCTCAGGGCTACATCTCCCGGCTGCTCAAGGCCGGAAAAAAAGTCGCCATTTGCGAGCAGGCCGAGGAGCCGCGGCCGGGCCACTTGGTCAAGCGCCAAGTCACTCAGATTCTCAGCCCGGGCACCCACTTTGATGATCGACTGCTTCAGGACGAACAGAACAATTACCTCACCGGGGTATTCGGGCATGGAAAAGGCTTCGGCCTGGCAACGATCGACCTCACAACCGGCGATTTCAAAGCGACAGAGCTTACCGAATCCTCGGGCCTGCTGACTGAGCTGGAGCGGCTCGGGCCGGCGGAAGTCATTTATCCCAGTGAGCAAAAGGAGCTCGGGACCACTTTAGGCCGGGTATCATCCCAGCTTAGTCCCTACGAAGACTGGACCTTTTCTTCAGACACCGCGTGTCATACCCTGCTTGAGCATTTCCAAGTGGCCACGCTCGACGGGTTCGGCCTTAAGAGCCGTGACCGTGCCGTGGCGGCGGCGGGAGGTGTCATGCATTACTTGACGCAGCACCTCAGACGCGACTTACAGCACATCACCAGGCTGACTTATTACGAGAGCCGCGATTACCTTCGGTTGGACACGACATCACTGCGCAATCTTGAAATCCTCGAGCCTCGGCATCCCGACGCCCCCCATGCGGTCTCCCTTTATCGGGTGTTGAATCGAACCGTAACTCCGATGGGGAGTCGATGCCTCCGGGATTGGCTGACCCAACCGCTCGCCAATGCCCAACCGATCCATGCCCGGCAACAGGCGGTCGAAGACTGGATTGGTTGCCCGACCCGCTTGGATTCTTTTCGCAAGCAGCTCGCCGGAGTCAAGGACTTGGAACGGATACTGAGCCGACTCAGCACCGGCTCCGGAAATGCACGCGATCTCGTGGCCCTGCGACAAGGCCTCGAACAACTCCCCGATTTACGGCGTGCCTTGAAACAGGTCGCCACCAAGACGGTTTCAAGCGAGCAGGGTCCCGACCTCGGATTGAATGGCGATCCCCATCTCCGGGACCAGGGAGAAGAGCAAGCCGGATCGACGGAAAGCCTGCTTACAACCCTGCATGAACAGATCAGCGAGCTCCCCGAGATCGTGGATCTGCTCTCCCGGGCATTGGTCGAGGAGCCCCCGATCGCCCTTAAAGAAGGCGGACTCATCCGCGAAGGCTTCGATGAGTCGCTCGACGAGCTGAGGGCGGCCTCCCGGGAAGGCAAGACCTGGATTGCCGAGCTTCAGCAAAAAGAAATCGAGCGGACGCAAATCCCTTCGTTGAAGGTCCGTTACAATTCCGTCTTCGGCTACTACATCGAAGTGACCAAGGCCAATCTCGACAAGGTCCCGGAGGATTACATACGCAAACAGACCATTTCCAATGGAGAGCGTTACATTACCCCGGAGCTCAAGGAGGTGGAAGGCAAGGTGCTCGGTGCCGACGAGCGGGCGATGAAATTGGAGTACGATCTGTTTCAACGCCTCCGCCAAAATGTCTTATCGCACCTCAACCTGATCCAGGCGAGCGCACGCGCCTTGGCTCAAGTGGATGTACTGACCGCCTTCGCGGAATTGGCCAGACTGCACCGTTACAGCCGTCCCGAGGTTCGAGATGAAGGGGTGCTACGGATCCGTGAAGGCCGCCATCCCGCGCTGGACCATCCGAATGCCGAGCATGCCTTCGTGCCGAACGACACCGACCTCGATACGACCGATCAACAAGTCGCCCTCATTACCGGTCCCAACATGGCGGGAAAAAGCACTTATATCCGACAGGTCGCCCTGTTGACGCTGTTGGCCCACACGGGCTCATTCATTCCGGCATCGGAAGCGCGCGTTGATCTGGTCGACCGGATCTTCACCCGTATCGGTGCCAGCGATGACCTTGCCCAAGGCCAATCCACCTTCATGGTCGAAATGAGCGAGACGGCCAACCTATTGAATAATGCCTCGACCAAGAGCTTGATCATTCTCGACGAAATCGGACGTGGCACCAGCACCTTCGACGGATTAAGCCTGGCTTGGTCCATTGTCGAGCATCTGCACAATGCCGTCGGCGCCAAAACGTTGTTTGCCACCCATTATCACGAGCTGACGGAGCTCGCGTCGAGGCTGCCACGCATCGGAAACTACAATGTGGCTGTACGGGAATGGGGCGATCAGGTAATCTTCCTGCACAAGATCATGCCGGGCGGCAGCGACAAGAGCTATGGGATTCAAGTCGCTCGCTTGGCGGGCATTCCGAAGCCGGTTCTGGATCGTGCCAAGCTCATCCTCAACAACTTGGAAGCGTCGGAGCTCACACCCGCCGGAGCCGTGCGCCAGCCACAGCGACAGCGCTCCCAACGTCAGAAATTGAAGGATCTCCCCGAAAGCCCTCAGCTCGATCTGTTTGCCGATGCCGAATAACCGGGCCACTCAAAATGACCGACAGGGGGAATACTCGGCCTCCGATCCGCGACACCCTTCAAGTGTGCGAGCCCTCTTCGGCAAGATCGCTTCGCGATACGACCTTATCAACGACCTCCAGAGCCTGGGGCTCCACCGGTATTGGAAAGCCAGGCTACTGCGTCTCATCAACCCCCTCCGCGGTGAAACGGCACTCGATCTCTGCTGTGGCACCGGAGACCTCGCCCTGGCGCTCGCCAAAAAAGGCACCCACACAGTCGGGCTCGATTTCAGTCTTCCTATGTTGGCGATTGCTCACCGACGAGGACAGCGCGCAGCATTAGAAACAACCCCACGCTGGCTTCAAGGGGACAGCTTGACCCTCCCTTTTGAAGCCGAAACATTCGATCTTGTTACGATCGCGTACGGCTTGCGAAATCTTGCCGATCTGCAGCAGGGACTGAAGGAGATCCGGCGGGTCCTAAAGCCGAGCGGGCGCCTGGCAACGCTCGATTTCGGCAAGCCGCAGAATCGCCTCTGGCGAGGGGCCTATTTCGCTTATCTCCGATGCGGCGTCCCGCTGCTCGGGCGTTGCTTTGCCGGAGACGCCGCCGCCTATGCCTATATCCTCCGATCATTGAAGCAATACCCGAGCCAACAAGTTGTCGCCGATCTCCTGCATGAGGTCGGCTTTCACCGCATTCGGATCGTCGACCTCGTCAAAGGCACTATGGCCGCCCATTACGCCGTTAAAAGACCGGAGCAGAAACCCTGAGAAATACAGATTGGAATTAGGGCCAGGCGTTTTCTTTCACGGGTTGTGCCGGCCAAGGTGTGGTCGGCAGGGGACTGCCGACCCTACCTCCGCTGTTGCGGTAGGGACGGCACTCCGCTGCCGTCCGTCCCCGATCAATCCCGATGCGCAAGAAAGAGGGCTGAATCCATGGCTTAGCGTCTGCCCGTTTTCCTTCCCCCCTTTCACTCTCACTTTCACTTTCACTTTCACTCTCACTGAGGGGATGGGCTTACACTCCTCCCCTCCAAACCACGTCACGATCAAAGAGGACGTCCGGGACGACACCCCTATCAAAAGGGGGGGCGCTCCCGGACGCCGAGGACGGTGTCCCTATCAGGGAAGGGATCCAGTGGTGTCCCTGACGTTGAAAAAACCGATACACTTTTTCCCTTGGAATTGGTAACCTTTAAGGGGAGTCGCATGTCATCTATAATAGCACTCTGAGGGGCTGCGAGCTGGTGTCGTTGGAATCGCATAAAGCGTGGCTTCCCGCTGTAAACTTTCGCACCCTGGCGGATATTCGGGGAGGGACAAGGCAGTCACAGCAGTAGAAGCGACTCACATTAACAGGATAAATCGATTCGATGTTGGCAAAACGAGTAATTCCATGCCTGGACGTTCACGGTGGTCAAGTCACCCGGGGGCAACAGTTCGGCAAGGCAGAAGCCGGTGAGCTCAAGGATGTGGGCGACCCTATCGGCTTGGCTTGCGTCTACAATGAGCAGGCAGCCGACGAAATGGTCTTTTTTGACATCACCGCAAGCGCGCACGGGCGGACAACCATGGTCGAGGTGATCGAAGAGGTCGCGGGCCAATGCTTCATGCCATTGACCGTTGGCGGCGGCGTTAAGACGCTCGAAGAGATGAGCGCGATTCTCAGGGCGGGGGCGGACAAAATCAGCATCAATTCCGCCGCTTTGGCCGATCCCGAGTTGATCACCGCCGGCGCCGAAAAGTTTGGCAGTCAATG
>JAHEOI010000263.1 GCA_018610125.1 Verrucomicrobiota bacterium | reverse complement strand
TGGCAAACTTACCGGGGGTGTTGCGTTGGATGCGCCGGTCGAAAAGGAGCTGGACCCGTTCGGGGCGGCCCAGGTCGAGGTTTTCGCGAATGACCTCTTCGAAAAACTCTCGGCCGTGGACCGGGCGGTCAAAGACGTGCGTTAGGGAATGCTCCATCTGCCAGATCGAGAGGCGGTAATCGTAGCCGGCCTGACGGTCTTGGCGATTGAGCGGAAAGGGAAGGCGTCTCTGCCAACGTCGCAGAAAGCTCATGATCTCTTCGGGGCCGAGGCGATGGCAGATGTCTTGCAGCCGTTGAGGATCTTGGCAATGCCGGAAATGTGGCGTGGTTTCCTGTTAATCATCCAGGGAAAAAGGATTCTCCCGGTGATGTGACGGATCCCGATCTTGGGCCGAGGAGGTAAACGGGTGACCCAAGCTCCCAGCGACCGAGACGCCGGGCAATCGAGTAACGGCAAACACGACATAGATCGAATGGACGATTAAATAGGCCGCCGAAACAAACGGAAGTCCAAGCAGGGGAACACGGGAAAGCCCATACATTATCATTGTGCTGATCCACAAAAGCGTGCCCGGAAGAAAGGCGGCAAGGCAAAGCTTCCAGCATCCAAGGAGCGTGACATCCCTTCCGCCCAGGAACGACACAATGCGAATCATCGGCATGTAAACCAAGGCGACAAGAGCCCAGCCGCAAAAAACGGCCATCGAAGTGGCCAGGCTGCCCCCGATTACCAAAACCGGCTCCCAAGCCCCCCACCACGCGCTCAATTCGACACGATTGAGCTCGATCTTACCGGTTATGGGATAGGCCAGCTCGACCTCGCCAAGCAAAGAGCCTATCCGCCAGGAGGTCGGGCCAAGAAGCACATTGAGATCCGCGGAGGTTTGCAGAGAGGGACTTCCTTGCAAATCAACGCCAATTGCCAGGAATGCTCCTTGTTTTAGCATCGCTTCAGGAGCTCCGGACCATTCAAGGAACCCCCTTTGAATGTACGCCTCGTCCGGCAGGTTGGACATGGCCCCTTCAAGAACCGGTAAATAGGCCCGCGCAAAGAGCCAGATAACCGTCGCCCCGGTCAAAAACAGGAACAGAGACGTGACCATCAACAACCGAAAGAGGGGTGCATGGGCAAACGCGGCCACCCCCGCAAACGACATCGGCTGCCACGGCAAATATCGATCCGTTAACTTTTGGTTCATGAATGACTTGGGCTCGTTATTATAAATAGGGACAGCCAGCCCACTCAGCGATAAGGATGCTATCCCCACCGGCTCAATGTCGCCGCCCAAAGCTGTTCCCTCCGCAACAGGAAACCATCTCGCTACCCGATACTACTACTGCTGTTTGTTCACACTGCCATTAAGTTAGCACGCAATTTGTGGGCTACCATTTTATTGTGCACTGCATTCGCCTTTGAAGGAATAGGGTGTAAGGGTGCAACGTCCCTATCATGGAGGGAAAAGGGCTACAGGCGCTTCCTTCCCTGTTGACCTCAAGAGGCTTTGCGAAGTTGGTGGCCCACCTTCGTTCATGCCCGACACCGGAAATGAGACCGCCCCTTTCCATTGTTCGTATGCCAGCGCTCATTTTGATCACACTAAAGGGGACACGGTCCGAGGCCATCAGCTCTTTCTAACGGGGCTGGGCCGGTCAAAAAGGGATGGTGATTGACTGTTGATCTTTGACGTTTTCACGTTTAAAAAACGTCCAGGGGTTTTAAGAAAGCAAATGAATGATCGAAGAGAGTAGGAGCCGCTCTGCGGGTTAACACAAAACGACGAAAAGAAATGAAGCCAAATATGAAGCAAATGATCCACCTGGGAAGCCTGGTCCTAATGACGGCCTTCTTAACCGGATGTCAGGCTTCGAGAGAGGCCGAGCGGATTGAACCTCCTCCCGGCGCCGAACCTCAAACAGGAGAGGGTTTTGTCCCGGAGGAAAAGGAAGCACAAGTGTATAAGGCCCCCGAGCCCGATTCGTCGCCAAAGGCGGGTGAGCTGCCTGCCATGGAAGCTCCTCAAGAGCGGAAGACGATTGAGGAACAGGAGGCTTCAGCCGAGCCAAAGCCTGAGAGTCCATCCGACCCCGAGCCTAACGAAGAATCCACATACACAATCCAAAAGGGTGATACCTTGTGGAGTATCGCCGAGAGCCACTACGGCGATGGCAGCCGCTGGAAGGACATTTTGGAGGCGAATCCTGAAATAGAAGATCCAAAGAATCTCCGGGAAGGACAGGAGATCGTCCTGCCCGATCTCTGACGACAGACCATTCCCCTTGCAAAAAGCCAGCTTCAAGCTTATCTTGAAGTGAGGATCAAGAGACCCCTTTGCTATGGGAGCAGAGCTGCCGGACTGTCAGTCTGGGAAAGGAAGCGGCCGTCGGGCAGCACCTGGTGGAATTGGCCTTGGTGCCATCCGCTTAATCGGTAGAGCGTTGCAAAATTGTAGTCGGGCATACTGCTTCCTTGCGGCCCGACATGCTCCGCGCCCCGGCGAACATTGTCCATGAGCCAGGCCGGCATCCGCAAATGATACGGATTTCGTTTCACTTCGCCGACATGGAATGAGAGGGCGGTGACAAGGTTGGCGACATTGTCCTTGGATGATTCCACCATGATGTTCGGCGTCGGCATCGGTTCCCAAAATTCCGTCTCGGCGACGTGGCAGGAAAATGTGGGAGGGAGCTGCTCCAGTGAATCGATAAGGAGCGCGTGCGTGCCCATGTGGGTGCTGTTGCGGTCCGTCTCGTGGGGAAACAGGATCAGATCGGGCTGATACTCGGAAAGGATGCCGGAAATGATTTGGATGGCATGCTCCCAAAGCGGCCGATTTTGGCGGCGACTCGTCAAGCTGATCTTTTCGAGCCCGTTTGGTTGGGTGGCCAACAGTTCAAAGCCCAAGAATCGGCATGCCGACTCGACTTCGCGCCGGCGCTCGGCTTGTCGTGCTTTATTGCTCCCTTGGGTTACGGCGACATTGATGACACGCCATTGGCATTCATGCCGCAAGCGAAATGGCAATCCACCGACAATACACTCATCATCGGGATGCGGCGAAAAGATCATTACCTTGGGGGCGTTTTCGGGGATTTGGGAATGGGACGGGGGCTCAAAGGATCCCAGAGGAAGGCGTTGCCCTTCGTCCATTAACCGAGCGAATTCGTCAATGAATGTCTTGTAGCTGTCCATGACCGGAAAATGTTTGGTTCGCCTCGTTACCCTTTTACCTGAGGGAGGCTTGCGGCAGCCACCGCTTGTCCATGGCGTTTTTCGGTTTCATCAGGCTGGTGAAAACGGATGCGACCATGGAGCTCCGGGAGCTCTTGGCGAAGGACCTCGTTTGTGCGATCGAGGATGAGCTCGCCCCCTTTCCCGGAAGTAACCCGTCCCAATATCAGGAGGTATTGAAAGTCGTAGAACTCGGCGTAATGAGCGAGCGTGTATCCCAGGTAGGTACCGATGGTCTGAAAGACCGCCGCGGCGCGCTCGTCTCCGTTATTGACCAGCTCCTGGATCGCCACCAGCTTATCAGGAATCGGCATATCGGGATCGAGCTGAATGCCTGCCGGTCCGAGCAAGCGGTCGACACATTGCTGAGAAAAGTATTGGACACCGCAGCCCGAATCGCCCGACCACTCATCGACAGCGGCATTCGGATTGAAATCGACGGGGGCAAACGCGAGCTCATTCAGCCAGGAAGTGATTGTTCCATCCGGTTTGACGTATCCTGCGGCCTCACTCGAACCCATGGCGATTCCGAGCACGCCGTTTTCGCCGAGTGCCATGGAGCCGGCCAGTGCGGTCACTTCGCCGTCGTTGACGACCTCGAGCGGGATATTCCCCCAAGCCTTTCGAATTTCCAGGAAGAGATCCTTGATCTTGGTTTGCCAAAGCTCCTGAGGAACACCGCGGAAGAGGGAGGCCACTTTGACCTGATTGTTGACATAGACGCCAGCGGCGCTGCCTCCGATCGCGTCGACCCGGGGCAGATGGTCGGCAGCGCGCCTCAATGCGCTCATGATCTGGTCGAAATGCCAATTCGGAT
>JAHEOI010000262.1 GCA_018610125.1 Verrucomicrobiota bacterium | reverse complement strand
GGCACCGCGCAGCCGCTCCGCCCGCTGCTCTCGGATGCTGACAAGGAGCGCGTTATTCGGGATATAAGACACGATTTTTCCGCCGGCGGCCTGGATCTTGGCACGGAATTGCCGATCGATTGGGCCGTCCGATTGGACAATGTACGCCCCCGGATCCCCCTTCGTTTGCAACGATTTCGGGATATCCAGAGGCGCGTCGACGCTTGTGCTCAAAACGGCATTGCGAAGCAGGATCGCATCATCGCTTCGGACCAGCTCCGACAACGGCTTATCCGTATTGCTCACGCGATGCTCCGGTCGTGCCTGGGATGATTTGCTCGCCGCCGCTTTGGCGGATGCATTTCCAGCTTGTCTCCCTTCATGCCGGGATTGGCTATCGGAAGCCCCGCCTTTGTTGGTCGACAATAATGGTGAGCTCCGGCCGTTCTCCACGCCCGGATTTCCCTTGGGCGAGCTGTCTCCCTCCAACGACGGGCCTTCTTCTCGCTGATTCCCGATGTACCAGAACAAGCCTGCCGCCAAGAATAGAAGCAGGCTGATCAATGCCCATGTGCGCGTCTGCCAATGCATAGTTCGCCTCAAAGCTAGGTCGTCAATTCGCGGGGACCACGTTAAAGCTGTGCACCTCTGTCCGGAGGTCCTGCGGCGATCCTTTGAACTCGACCAAGGTTTTCGTTACGTGCTCCCCCGTAATCCGATAGTTGGTTGGCATTTGGGAAAAGCGGCCGGGAGTAGTGAAAATGGAGCCATCGGCCGGCGCGAGTGACTGGCCGTAGGCATAAATCAGCACAAGCGGATTGTCGGCCTTTAAAAGGGAGAGGGTCTGCATCGGAATCCGTTCATAGACCTCGTCGGTCATCTGGCCGCCCGACGGCTCCAGGTAAGGCGACTCCACCGTCAATTCAGGCGTCGCTAAGATACTGCCGATATTCGGGAATATGCCGTCAAAAGCCTGTTCTCGTGCCTGAGCTATCCCCTCGGCGATTGCCTCAAACTCCGGTGTGGCCGGCTCGATGAATTCCATGCCCGGGGCGTTGCCATTGCTTCCATTGTTGGGTAAGACCGAAACACCGCCCAGCGTGGCCGCCCAGGTCGCAGCATTGGTCTGATTGACAGAGACCAATCCTCGCCTGGCGCTCTTACTCGGCGCTGTCGTGAACATGCCGACAACGTCCCAATCATTCGTCGGGTGACTTACGGCGGGTGCCTGCAAATGGCCCGACCACCTTGCCCAACGTCTGAGCCCGACTCGCGGCGACTTCAAGTAGATCGTCTGCCAGGGAGTGCCCCGGTGGACCCGACCCAGCCAGCCGATATTGGGATAGCTATTTGTCGGGAATTGCCAGTCCGACATTTGCCGGACCTCCGGATCTTTCACCGCGAGGTTGGTCGCTTCGCGATCCCCGCCGGCCGACTTTTGCGGATTGCCCCCCCATGGGCGATAGCGCGGATTCAACTTTCCGAGATTATTGTCCCGCTCGGAGCTCTGAGGCGGCACAATCAGTTGAACCCGGGGAGGCATCTCGGGGTCGCGCAGGTCGGCCCTGGTGTAATGGACCAATGGATCGTTCGCCTGCCAGCGCGCCACAACGCGCAGCTTTCGAGCCGGGGTAAACGGGGCCTGCATTGCCAGGCCGGCGGGCGGCAACTGTCTCGGCGGGTAGTTCAAGGGCGACAAGCCCGTGAAGACACGGAAAGCGTCAATCGACTTTTGTTTGTCCCGTCCGGTGACCGGATCCCCGCTCTCACTCCGCCAGTTCGCATTGGGAAAGGCCCCTTTCGAGGCTTCAATCTGATTAATAACCCCCATTGGCGGATCCGACGGCGAGTTGCCGCCGGATCGCTCTGTCAGCCAGAAAGAGCTGTTTGCCGACGTCCCCTCTTCGCTTCGCCGGATCAGCTCCTCGGTCACATTGACTCGATTGACCAAATTGTCCAGGTTTACAAAATCAAGCACGTGGCCCGTATTCGGGTCCATCAACATGTACTGCACCCGGTTCGTCACCGACAGGGTCAACCTGGGGATGGTAAACTGCTCTTCGAACCCTGGATTGTTTTGGAGAGGCACGAATGGATCCTGCTGATTTTGGAAGTAGGCCGAGCTCGGTAATGATACAAAGTTGGTATTGAGAGGGACCCGAAACTCCCTCGCTCCCCAGACACCTGCATCGAGGTTCGTCACGGTCGAAGAGACCGAGGAATTCTGCCAAACAGCTCGATTCTGGTTGCTCACAACCATGCTGAAGCGATTCGTTACCCAGAGTCGTAGCGGCCGATTGTAGGCATTCGTATCGGCGTTCCAGGTTTCAACGCCAAACGAATTTGAAATGCCGACAATGTATCTCTGGTTGGTGATGCCCGGCATGGCCGAAAACGGACTCCTCTTCTCGAGACGTAGCTTTCGTGTCATCTGCACCCATGTCTCCGCGCTGAATTCATTGAAGTTGGGATACCCTTCCTGCGCGGCAATGAGCAGGGGGATGCCATACACATTGTCCCGAGCGCCGAGGTCGTTGCGGTCTCCTTGATTTTGAAGATCCTGCCAATCATTGAAGAAAAAGTTCGCGGGAGCACCGTCTTCCGGCATCCCGTTCCCCTGAAGCTGCTCGTAACCATTGATGACAATATTCGTCCCATTCTCTTTGTCGAATAGCGGGCGAAACACGGTCGGGTAGTCGGGATTGAACCGAGGGTTATTCGTCATCGACTCGTATATATTGGCCGCCATCTGGAGCTTCTGGTGGACCTCGGCCGTGTAGCGGTTAGTCGGGAAGATCGGGATGTTCGTCACGCCGAAGTTGAAGTGCTGCTTGAGAAGGCGGTCGGCGACCTTATTGAAAAAGAGGCTCGCGCCATTGGTGGTGACGGTGTCCGTCAGTGCCACCCTATCGCGTGTCCAGGGTACGAAATTGGTCATTCCCTGCGGGAACCATCGGGTCGCATTGGTGCGGCTCCACGAGCGGCGCTCATTCCCTTGAGGACCGGCAAGGTTGACGTAGTTCAAATGAATTCGGTCGCCACTCGGGACCCGAGAGTCCGTGCTGAGCTGGGAAAGCATCCGGTAGAAGGTGTAACGGTCATAACGATTGGCGGTTCGCTGCGTCGCCGTTTGTAGTCGCGAACTGAAATCGTCCGGTCCCTGGGACGACCCCGTGCTGAACAGATCATTGACATCGAAGAATTCATTGGCGTTGGGGCTTCCCGGCCAAGGCAATGTCGGATTATCATTGTCCGGGGCCAAATCGAGGTTGGCGCTTAACAATGGCCCGTCGGTGTATTCGTCGATTCCGTTGTCGTCAAATGCGGCCGCAGCTCGGCTACCCGGAAAATGGTCCTGCACCGATTGCAGGTTGCGATAGTCTCCATTCTCGTATCGGTGTCGCAGCAGCGCCAAGGCATCCTGAAAGGCGTTGCCGGTGCTCGACTGCCCAATCGAAGCCGCGTAGTCATAGCTGTCCGCACCCCACACGTTTGTGTTCAACTCACTAAGAAACGCCGCGAGGTTAAGCTCCCACGACCCGACACCGTGATTCCGGAAATAGCCGTCCGCTTGGGGACCAAGCCGCTTCGCCTGGTTGTGGGCATGGTTGATATCCAAGCTTTTCCCGATCGGATGGATCATAAAGGCATAGCGCCCAATGAAGCGGTTCGTGCCGGAGTGCTTTTCCGTAGGATCCTCCAAAACGCCGATCCATTGCGGATCACCGACCACACTCTTGGCGCTCGGCTCGAACCGCCGATTTCGATTGACGTCGTGATAAAACCGGAATGTTTCTTCTCCCGCGGCATTTGTCTCGATAAAGACAGGAGGACGCGGGGAAAACTGCAGATTGCGGAGATTTTGCAGTAAGTCTTGTTGGTCAAGCGGGCTGCCGTCGGCATAGGTGTAGCTGACGTTGGTCGCGTTCGTATTCCCACTCTCAAAGCCGCTCCCGCTCAGAAAATTCGTCGAGACCAGGAAGTCATAATTGAACATGTTCGTACGGGCCTTGATCCGCGCGGCGATTTCGCCGCGAGCACGCTCGACCGCTGTCTCGGCCATCAACTTCGCATCGGCTCGGTCCTTGTTGACGGTGACGGATGCCCGCTCCCGACGACTCATCGCCAGGAACGAGACGGCCATCAGCGTGACCACCGAGAGCATGATCAAGGTCGTGATTAAAACGACACCCTGTTGCTTATTCCCCGTCATTGTCAGCTATCCTCGTTGGCGCTGTCCGAATCGGGATCCTCTCCCGAAAGACATGGATTTTGCCCGTCTGCCTCTTTAGAAATTCCTGCTTGGTTGTCGGATTCGGCATCTCCCTAAACTGCTCCAGGGCTTGCTTCTCCAGGATCGCGAGCTCAAGATCGACATAGGCAGGGATTGCCTTATTATAGAACGCAAACAGGGGATCCTGTGGACTGTCGGCGGAAGGCCGCATCATGATTTGAACCGGCTCCTGAGTGCGTGCGTTCTGCTCCTGATTGATTCGATCGAACCACGGAATCCCTTCCGAATCCAGGGGCACAATATTGAAATGGATCACCCCGTCGATAACGGGGTGGCTCCGCTCGCGGCGCCCGGCACTGTTAAATGCCTGAATCATTTGGTTGATCGGAGCGCGCGACTGAAGGGTCCGGATCTCCGTATTGGGCGGGACAAATCGCTGGAGCGTGCCGACGCCATCGTCGCCACCCTTGATCCAATAGCCGATTCCCCGCCATCGACTACCCTGACGAGTGAGGAAAAAGAAATCGCGGAAAACTCTCCTCCGGTCACCTCGCGAAACAATTTGCGGCTCCGTCAGTGAGAAGAGATTCGGCGCTTGGGATACCCCGGACGCCCCGAGCTCTTCGAGCTCCGAGCCGACAAGATCCATTGTCGCGCGCCCCCCTTCCAAGACATCGACTTGGGCAATCGTTTTCTGAAACGCCGTTTGGATCTGATTGAAGACGGCATAGAGTCCCAACGTGATGACGATGGAGATCGCAATGGCGACCAACATCTCCACCAAGGTGAATGCCCGACGATTGTTGCTAAGGATGGACCGATTTGCCCTCATTCCGCCGATTCAAAACTTGAAGGTTCAAAAAAGAAAAGGTTCCCATCACGCCTTTCGAGGCTGCCCGCCACCAATGTACTGAATGTCCGTCTTTCGTCCCCGATCGTGCCACCGGGTAAAATCGGCCACTGGAATGTAAGCCGCAAATGGTAGAGATTCTCACTCAAGGCTCGCAACCGGTTGAGCTCACGTTGGCCTTGCTCGGTCTCGCCCATTCGATTTAATAGATTGAAGCTCTGTGAGGCGTAGCTTCGATAGGGACGGATCTCGACCTCGAGCCGATATTGGAACGCGTTTTGGCGAGCTGCTTCATTCCCGCTAAGGACGGCGGTCTTCTCACTCATCACCCCGCTGATGGCATAGACCCGCGCGGACACCTCGCTCGCGACCGCCTCGTTTTGAAAACGATGCGGCGTGCTTAAAAGCCCCACAATCGTCCGTGTGCTCCATGGCAAACCGGAATCCTCCGGAGAGAATCGCTCGGTTTGTCCCCCGCGCCGGACTTCAATGAATTGCACGTAACTTTCGAGGTTGGCGCCCCCTTCCAAGCCATTCTGCAATAGCTCCAGGAAGAAGCTCCCATCCTGATTGATAATCGTATCTTCCCGGTTGTTCTTTTGCACCTCGAGGCCGGTGGGTAAGACGCCCAGGATCGCGATCATGGCAAACGCGATGATCGCAATGCTCAATGCCACCTCCACCATGGTGAAGCCGGCAATCCCTTTCCTATGCATTTGACATGGCGCGACGCTCATTGCCCGTTGCTCCCGTTTTCAGCATCATCCGGCTTTTCCAGCTCCGCTCGACCGGTAAGCCAATTGATACGAATATGGCTCGGCGGCTTTGATTGATCGATTGTCACACTGGCCGGTTGGCCCACAATATAACTCCCATTCTCATCTTGGGGTTGGGTTACCGACCCTTTTCTTAAGGTCACGACCTCGTTCCGCTCGCGTACCAATTGCCCCTGCGGATTGAATGCGAGGTACGGCATTTGCCATGTGGTGGTTGCGTTGACGGTATGGATCGGAAAATTCGTTCTCGCGAAGGAGCGATTCTTTGGGTTCGACGCATCAAAGTTGCTCCCGAATTGGTTCGTCGCAAAGAGCATCCCTTCCGGGAGCGTCTTCCAGTCCGTCAAATAATTGGGATTACTCTGTCCCGGTTGAGCCCCCACACTCCGGAAGCTAAAGAGCCGGTATGAGCGATATTTTTTATTAACCAGGCTCGGTATCTCGATCCCGGGTGGCACAAAGATCATGTAGACCCGTGCACGCTCATTAATCGCTTGCATTCGGGCCAGTGCCAAATCATCAAGGACTTGGCGCCGCGCCGCCGCAACCATGTTCGATTCGCCAAAGCCGCTCAACGCGGGCAAGGTGATGCTCACCAAGATGCCGACGATGGCAATGACGACCAGCAATTCCAGCAACGTGAAGCCTTGCTTCGTGCCCGTGCAGCACCGGGATTCCGAACCCTCAAGGGCGGCAGTCCGGCGATCGGGCAATCCGTCTTCGGATTTCGCCCCGCGACCGGTAACCCACCATCGTGCCGGTTGTTCTGGATAGGGTGATTCCATAACCCAAAAAAAGCCGTTCGGATTAATCCCAGCTCACGACATTGTCTTCGTTAACGCCTTTGATCGCGGGCACACCCGGATTCGCTGCCTGATCGGGACCGAGCGACCAGACCATGACCTCGGCCCGCAGGGCGTATTGCCCGGAGGAAGTTCGGGAAAGGCCATTGTATCCAACGTTGCCGCTTTTCGCAGAGACGTTCGATCGACCGTAAAAGCCATCAATCGTGAGGTTGTCGCGATTCATGTCCATGGTGATGATGTACGGGCTTCCCCACGGGTCCCTGTAGACGCCATCGGGCCCGACCCCTTCGAGACCGGCCTCGCTCGCCATCTTCGGTTCAAGAAAGACTTCCCGCTGCTGATTGAGGTTGTGATTCTGGTTTACCGTGGGATCTCCGTTCGGATAGGTTGTCATGTCCATCAAGATCGCCATCACCTCGGAGTTGTTGGCCTGATGATCCGTATCCGGATCGCCAATATTGGGCAGTTGTTGCCCGGGGCCGGTCGCGACGTTGGCCGTGCCGAACGTGAAATCGGGGTTGCTCTCGTAGCTGATCGTCGATCGCGTCTGCTCCGAGGCGGGCCATCGACTGTAACTGGCATCGTAAGCCTTGATCGCCCCGACCAATCCCTTCATTTCCTGTTGGGCCTTGGCGACATTGGCCTTTTCTTTGGCACGACTCAGTGCCGGAAGCAGCATGCTGGCAAGAATCCCGATAATCGCGATGACCACCAACAGCTCGACCAGCGTGAAGCCGCTGCTATGGGCTTTTCTGCGTGGAGAAGCGTTTCGTTTCATAATCCAAGCTCCGGTTGCAAGGGGTATTCGATTCACAAGTTATTGCTCCCAATTCCCAATGATTTGCGTTTTGTCGCCGAGGTTGACTTCGGCCCACAGATCAAAGCTTGAAGGGTTGTTCGTCGGGTTTGAGCTGACATAACGCCACGGATTAAAATTTGGGTCGGAATTACCGGTTCCTCCCGGATTGCGAGGTCCCGGAACCGGGGCGACCAGCACTTCGACCTGGGTATTCGGTGCGATCGGTTGATGCTGAGACGGCTCGAGC
This sequence comes from Verrucomicrobiota bacterium, assembly GCA_018610125.1. Lineage (GTDB taxonomy): Bacteria > Verrucomicrobiota > Verrucomicrobiia > Limisphaerales > JAHEOI01 > JAHEOI01. The sequence continues at coordinate 1,341 of JAHEOI010000262.1, read as the reverse complement.
CACGGAACAAAGTTGTGGACATTGCGCGCCTTCCGAGCGGCGTTGGCAAAGCCGCCTTGATTGAACGCGGCCCGGATGGTCGAGCTACTGAGCCTCTCGTTCCCTCCGACCGTCGAGAAGGTTTGGGAATCCGGATCGAGGAGAGTGCCGGTCAATTCATAATAAAGCGGATTAATGATCGGGTTCACCTGCTCCGGATTGGTGTTGGCGACGACGTTATCCGGAGGGTAATGCCCCAGGCTCGCTTTGTAATCCTCGATCGCGGTCTCCAGCTTGGCCAGCTCCGCCTGGACCGCCTTCTTTTTCGCTGTGCGGGACGCATGCCCGGTGACACTTAAGACCAGCGTGGCCAAAATCCCGATCACCGCAATGACCACCAAGAGCTCAATTAACGTGAAAGCAGGTTTGCGAAGCCGCCTTCGCCCAATCTCAGTGCCGTTGCGGCCCTTATTTGACTGTAATCTCGACCTGATCATGACATCGTTAGTCCCGATCCTTTAACTCCTTCTCCATCCGCTCGCTGATCCACTGCTTGATCATGCTTTGGTAGTTTAGATACCGTTCCCGAGCGAGACGCTTAATTCGTGCCAACATTCGCGGGTCCATCCGGAGCGTCACGGTCACCGAATCGGTAATCCCCGGGTTTGGCGCGACCGATTGCTCCATCAGTCGCAAATCCAGCCGGTTCCCTTCCCAAAATGCCGCCTCGGCCTCCTCACTGTCGCAAAATGGGACCTCTTCCCAACTTGTGACCACATGCAGCTTCCTTGCCACAGCTTCGCCATCACCCTTGGCTTCCTGGGTATCGCTGCCGGCATTCTCACTGCCAAGTTGCTCTTCTTCCGTCACGGCCTTAACCAACAGTTCTTTCTAACTCGTTTTCCATCGATTGGTGCCGTGAATCACGACATCAAATTCTGCTTAAGCTTGCGCTGGTAGAAAAAATTCTCTTCTTCCCCAAACGGGCGGGCATAAATGACCCGTACCATCTTCCCATTGGCCCGGTAATAGCTGAATACCCCGACACCCCTCAGTGACCGCCCCAAATTGAAGAACCGGGCCTTCACCGAGAATCGCTGCTCGTTGGGCAACAACCGCACCGCAAACGGATCCTCAAACGACTCCTCAATGTCCTGCTGCGTCAGAGGCTCCGTGCATTCAAACGGTGGGTTTTTCCAATCAAATTCCATCAACGCGATCCGTTTTTGATTCAATTGCACATGCAATGTGGTTACATTGTATTTACATCATTTTTCCCCATGGTGTCAATACTTTTTCGGTTGATGGTAACACCGGTGGGAAGCATCGCGGCAGCCCCTCCTTGCCCGTTGCGACTTGATG
>JAHEOI010000261.1 GCA_018610125.1 Verrucomicrobiota bacterium | reverse complement strand
GGCTTCCCCGTCCATTAGGAAAATCGCTCGAGAGCTCGGGATCGACTTGCGTCGGGTGCCCGGGAGTGAGCGGGGCGGTCGGATTGTGATGGCGGATTTGCGCGCTTACATCCAGCGCTTAATCAAGCTCGCGGAACAGAGCGCCCGGCCGTCCGGACAACCCGCAAAGGCCGCAAAACCGGTTTCCGAGCTTCCCGATTTCAGCAAATGGGGCGAGATCAGCAAGAAGCCGATGTCGGAACTGCGCAAGGTGATCGCCCGCCGCATGGCCGAGAGTTGGTCCACGATCCCGCATGTGACTCAATTCGACGAGGCCGATATCACCGAGCTGAATGCCCTTCGGAAACAGCATTCTCCAAGCTACAAGGAAAAAGGGGGACATCTCACCGTGACTGTCTTTGCGCTTAAGGCCGCAGTCAGTGCGCTCAAGCAGCACCCAATATTCAACGCCAGCTTGGATGAGGCGAGCGAAGAGATCATTTATAAGGAGTACTACCATATCGGGCTGGCTGTGGATACGGATGCCGGCTTAATGGTCCCGGTCATCCGGGACGTCGACAAAAAAGGCGTGCTCGATCTCGCCCTGGAATTGAGTCAGCTTGCCGAGAAGACTCGCGATCGAAAGATCTCGGCTGACGACATGAAGGGAGGCTCGTTCACCATTTCGAATCAGGGCGGTATTGGCGGTACGCACTTTACGCCGATCGTGAACAAGCCGGAAGTGGCCATCCTGGGACTTGGACGTGGCAGCATGCGCCCGGCAATGCAGGATGGAAAGCTCCAAGAGAGATTGGTGATGCCGGTGGCCGTCTCTTACGATCACCGCGTTATCGATGGTGGCAACGCGGCCCGATTCACGCAGGATTTCATTCGCGCCTTGCAGGATTTCAGCGAAGACCAGGTGCGACTATAAACAATAAGGCTTTTTTACAGGATTAAGCGACTCTTAGACGAAGAGACATGGAAGCGATTAAAACAGAAGTGGTTGTGGTCGGAGGTGGCCCCGGAGGGTATGCGGCCGCCTTTTATGCTGCGGAGCGAGGCAATCAAGTGATCCTGGTCGAAAGGGATGAGCGCCTCGGAGGCGTCTGTCTGAATCGTGGGTGCATCCCTTCAAAGGCCCTCTTGCATGCCACAAACCTGATTCACGAAGTCAAGCAGTCGAGTGTGCGCGGCATCGATTTTGGCGCGCCGAGCATTGACCTGGCGAAATTGCGCGACTGGAAAGAGTCGATCCTCAAAAAGCTGAGTCAGGGTGTGGGGCAATTGGCCAAAGCTCGAGGGGTCCAAGTGCTTTACGGTCGCGGTTATTTTGAAGACTCGGACACACTGAGGGTGGAGACCTCCGAAGGACAGCAGTTTGTTCGTTACGACAAGGCGATCGTCGCTGTCGGAGCGAAATCGGCGATGCCAAAGACCTTCGATTTGGGGAATCCCCGCATCATGACGTCACGGGAAGCCTTGGAAATCGAGGAAATTCCCGAGAATCTCCTGGTGATTGGTGGTGGCTATATCGGCATGGAGCTGGGGACGGTTTATTCAAACCTTGGCAGTAAGGTTGTCATGGTTGAAGCGCTGGATTCCCTGCTTTCCGGAGCCGATCCGGATTTGATCAAGCCCGTTGCGCAGGCGGCGGAAAGGAGCTTCAGCGAGGTCCGCCTGAAAACAAAAGTCAACAAAATGGCCACGGAAGGGAAACGAATAAAAGTGGTCATGGAGTTGAATGGGGAACAGAAGGAAGAGCTCTATGACCGCGTCTTGGTCTCTGTGGGACGCGTTCCGAACTGCGAGGACCTGGGATTGGAGCACACCAAAGTCGAACGTGATGAGCGTGGTTTTGTTTCCGTCAACCACCAACAGGAGACCAGCGATCCGAAGATTATGGCGATCGGCGACGTTGCCGGGGGGCAACTCCTGGCCCACAAAGCCGCGAAGGAGGCCCGAGTCGCGGTTGAAGCGCTCGCAGGTGAAGCAAGCACTTCGGAGGATGTCGTCATTCCTGCTGTGGTCTTCACCGATCCTGAAGTGGCCTGGTGCGGCGTTACCGAAAACGAGGCCAAAGAGCAGGGTCGTGATTATGAAATCGCCAAGTTCTCGTGGCAATCTTCCGGGCGTGCCCTGACATTTGACCGGACCGAGGGATTGACAAAGCTCGTAATCGATCCCGAAACGGAGCGCATTCTTGGTGTTGGCATGGTCGGGCACGGAGCGGGCGAGCTGATCAGCGAGGGGGTGTTGGCTGTCGAGATGGGCGCCACCGCCAGAGATCTTGCCGAGACGGTGCACCCACACCCGACGTTGAGCGAAACCCTCATGGAAGCCGCCGAGGTATTTTACGGGTATCCCACCCATACCTTTGTGCGAAAGAAGCGCGACCAATAGCAAAGGGCAGGTCGAACGAGTCTCCCGGAGGCCTTGGTATTGTTCTGTGCAAAAATTCCTGCACCATAAAGAGGAGCAAAACAAGCGGCTGGCAGCCGCTTAAACTTTTGCAACTATTGGCAAGCGTTTGGCTGAGAAGGGAGGTGCCTTCGCTTACGGTTTGCGAATCGCGCGACAACGAAAACGGAACGTAGCTTGTATTGACCATGAATTTCCGATGCACCTATTTCATCCTTGTCCTCCTTGGCATTTCGGCGCCGTGTCTGGCAGCGGAGTCGATAACGTTGTTTAATGGCGAGTCCCTGGAACAATGGGAGGGAAATCCGGAATGGTGGCGTGTTGAGGACGGGATGGTAACAGGCGGCTCCCTGGAGCGAAAGGTGCCTCACAATACGTTCCTCGCTACGAAAGCGTCGTTTCAAAATTTCGACCTTCGACTCAAGATTCGCCTTCGGGGGAGCGAGGGGCAAATTAATTCGGGGATCCAGGTCCGTAGCGTTCGAGTACCGGAGAGCCATGAAATGAAAGGTTATCAGGTCGATGCGGGCAAGGGATGGTGGGGAAAGCTCTACGACGAGAGCCGTCGAGGCCTCTTGGCGACACCCGGCGATAAGGAAGCCGTTCTTGAAGCGGTCAATCCCGATGGTTGGAATCGGTACCGGATCCGCTGCAAGGGCTCTCGGATCACCGGCTGGATCAACGGGCAAAAGACATTTGATTATACGGAAACCGACGAGGAGATACCGCTGAATGGTAAGATCGCCATACAGGCGCATGGAGGAGGGAAAGTGCTCGTCCAAGTCAAGGATGTGACCCTTGAGAAGCTTCCCCCGACGGAAGGAGCGCCCAAATGGCCCGAAGAGCGCCTTGAGTTGCGGTATCGGGACGCTGAGGAGGAAGATCGAAACGGGGCCGAAAACCGGAAAGGGGGACCGGACACAGCGGAGGTGGAAGCCGCCGCGAGGCCTGGCGCCCAGAAAAGCATTGAGAAGGAGCCGTTAACCGCGGTCGAGCAGAAAGAGACCTTTATCTTACCGCAAGGGTTTGACATTGAATTGGTTGCCAAGGAGTCGGCCGGCGTTGGCAAGTTTATCAACGTCACATGGGATACCGCGGGACGGCTTTGGACCATGACCGGTTTGGAGTATCCGCAAGGTGCCGGCGGGGATGAGCCGGGTCCGACAACGCAACGATTATTCAGGGAGGGCGGAAGAGACAAGGTGCTGGTGTACGATGAGCCATACGGGCCGGGCCCGCATCAGCCTCGCACCTTCGTCGACGGACAGGTGCAGCCGCTTGGGATCCTGCCATACAAAAACGGTGCCTTTGTCCAGTACGGTCGCGATATCCGCTTTTACCGCGATAACGACGGGGATGGCGTGTCGGATAATTACGAGGTCATTCTGACAGGATTCGGGATCCAGGATTCTCACTTGTATCCCCACCGATTTACCTTGGCTCCGGGTGGCTCGATCTACTTTGGTCAAGGATTGTTCAACCGCTCCAAGGTCTATCGTCCAAATCATCAGCCTTTTGACGACGGTCGCCAAGAAATCCCCTTTCACGCCACGAAGCTCGCCCGCTTCTCTCCCGACGGCTCCTCCTTTGAAATCTTGACGTCCGGTCCGAATAACATCTACGGGTTCGTGATCACCCGCCAGGGAGAGATGTTCCTCCAGGAAGCCAATGATTTGGGCTACCCTGTCGTCCCGTATGAGCCGGGTGCTCACTATAAGACCGGGTACAATAAAAAGCTCAAGCCATATGCGCCGATCATGCCCGAGGCTTTGCAAAGCACGCGAATGGGCGGCACCGGGCTTAGCGGCTTGGCCCTTGCGCAAGATCGTAACGGATGGCCGGAGCCGTGGGGAATGAGCACCAAGACACAAAAACGCTTTTATATCGCCAACCCGTTACGCAGTCGGATTCAGCGAGTGAATGCGGTATGGAAGGAGGACCACTACGAGTTTAAGAAAGAGTCGCCGTTCCTGGTGAGCAAGGATCCTTGGTTTCGACCGGTCGCCACTCATTTCGGTCCTGACGGGGCACTCTACATCGTCGACTGGTATAATCGCATCATCAGCCATAATGAAGTCCGAATGGACCATCCCGCTCGTGATAGGAAGCGGGGGCGAATCTGGCGGATCTATCACGATTCGCAGTCTCGTGAGGCACCTCCCGACCTCGCATCGCTGGAAGAGGCCGAGCTGCTCGATTATTTGGGTCATGCCAACGCCAAGCTATCCCACCTGGCATGGCAGGAAATTGTCGCGCGCAAGGCGGAGGCCCTTGGGCCGGATCTGAGGGAAATCGTTCGAGACCGATCCGAGCGCGTCGATCGGCGGCTCGGAGCATTATGGGCGCTTGAAGGGGTCACCGATCTATCGACGGAGCTCCTCGTGGCGCTATTGAACGCAGAGAATGGCAATATTCGTCGCGAGGCGGTACGGATCATGGACAGGCAACGTCTCGCGTCCGAGCGTATCGTCTCGCACCTCAATAACCATGTTCGGGATCCGTACCATCGGGTGCGAGCTGCCATTGCCAATCTCCTGCGACGGCGAGATCGCTTAGACGCGGAAATGATGGCGGTAGCGGCCCGCATTGGTGGTCGTCCTGCGGTTGAAGGGGGACGTTGGCAAGCTTATCATCGGGAATTTGAGCGCTACTTGGCCCGCTGGGCGCTTGAGAAGAATCGCGAGCGACTCCGAACGATGTTAAGCTCGCACCAACGTTGGGAGCTGAGTCCGGAAGCGAGGGCGTTCGCAAGTCTTGCGCTCCATTCGGAAAAGGGAGCGGTTCACTTGGCCCATGCGGCCTCTGAGCTCAAGCGGGACTTGGTCCCGGAGGAAGTCTCATTGCTTGCCGAGCATCTGGCGCGCCCCGAAGTAAGGCAAGCGTTTCTCCCGATCCTTAAGACTCCGGGGCAGCGGGATCGGGCCCTTGAGATTCTGGCTGAAATCGACGCCACTAAAGTCACTTCCGAGCTTCGATCGTCTGTATCGAAGGCGATCGAGTCGCTGCTCGAGAACAATCCGAGTCCGAGCGACTGGAAACGGGTGGCCCGGATTGCCGGGACGCTGGACCTTCGAAATCTGGAGCCCGAGATCAGACGCTGGATGACCTCGCCGGGGCGGTCGCCGAGTCAAACAATCACGGGAATCCGGTCCTTGAGAGCAATGCGTGCGCCAAGCCCGGAGCTTTTCCTAGAGCTTTCTTATTCGGAGGATCGAACAGTTCGCCGGGAGGCACTGATTGCATTGGCGAGCGCCGATTCGGCGGAGGTGGTTGATTTGCTGGCGGATCGCTTGCCCGGGTTGTCCCCGGTTCTTCGGGATCTTGTGCTGAAGCGAGCGGCTTCTTCCAAAAAGCACGCGCCCAAGCTCGTGACAGCCGCGTTAAAGGGTGAAATTTCCGGGATTGACGGCGAGGTCATGAAGCGGCTCGTTTCGGTTCTGGGAGCGGATCATGCAGGGATCCAAAAGCTGAGATCCCAAGTTCAGGAAGTGACACGTCCGGTGCTTCGACTTAACGGGGGCAAGGGCTCATATGCGGAATCGAACATCGACCTCACGGGGCCATTCACGGTCGAGTCGTGGATTCGACTCGATGCCGGCATTACGAACGAGGATCATCTCCTCGGTCGCCATGGCGGTCCCGACTTCAATTTTCATAACTCCAAATTCCGCGTTTATGTCGGCGGCGACGTTCACGATGCCATCATCGCGGGAACGCCGATCACGCCGAATACTTGGACTCACGTCGCGGTGACCCGTGACAGGCAAGGGCATTTTCGCATCTACCTGAACGGTCGACTCGATCAAGATCAAAGCAAGGTTTACAAAAAGCCGATGCGCCGGTTACAGGTCGGCGCCGGCAACAAGCAAGGTGGAGAGGGGTACTACACTGAATTTCGGGTTTGGTCCGACAGACGGACCGGAGAAGAGATTCGGCAAACGTATCTTCAAACGTTTCGCGGGGCCTCTTCGCTGCCGCCGAATCTGAAGCATTATTACCGCGACGATAATTGGCCCAAGCTGCATGGTGAGGCTTCCATTGTTCGACTGCGCGAGACCCCCGGGCTTCGGAAGCCGGAGCAAATACGCAAGCTCAATCGGCAATACCAGCGATACCTATCGCTTGCCAGGCAGTCTGGCGATCCCCAAAAAGGGCGCAAGCTGTTTCAGCGAAGGTGCATGACTTGTCATAAAGTGGGTGATCAAGGAAACGAGGTGGGGCCGCCCCTTGATGGGATTGCTCACAGCGGTATTGAGACATTGATTTACAGTGTCATTGCCCCTGATACCGGAATTGAGCCGGGTTATCGGCAGTTTCAGATCAAAACGATCGATGGCGATATCGTTGACGGACTCCGAGTGAAGGAAAACGAAGATGCGGTGGTGATACGGCTCGTTGCCGGTCAAGAGAGACGGATCCCGCGAGAGAAGATCAAGACGGCCCGATTTGTGGATTCCTCCCTTATGCCGAAGGGATTGCTTGCGGACCTGAGCGATCGGGAAGTTCGGGATCTGTTCGGTTACTTGAAGTCGCTTAGTCTTTCCCCTTAAGCAGGAACGCTTGCAGATGGGCGAGGTCCTGGGCGTTAGTCAGTGAATGGGAAGCGATAAATCCAACGGTAACCGAAAGGACGAAGGGAGGAAGGAGGACTTGAACACCCCAGGAATCGAACCATTCTCGTTGCTCGGCATCCGGGTGTGCTTGCGGATCATCAGAGGCGATTACCTCGTTCCCGCACGTGGGGCAGGACAACGTCATTCCAAGATTTGAGGCGGCCTCCTCCAAGTGTTCTCGGCAATGCGGGCAAAAGAAATAGAGAGTTGACCCGCGAGATCCAACCTTGGGCCTTTGCCGCCGCTCAAGGAGCTCATAGAGGTAATTCGCAAGAAAGAATATGGGTAAGCTGGCCAGAAATGTGAGAATGCCCGAGCTCATAGCGATACCTCCTCGTGGGAGTCACGCAACGCAGTGCTCTCCGGCCGCCACCATCCAAGGTCGACGCGACCCGGACTCTCTCGAGACGGGCCAAGCGATGTCCTACCCCTTAGCGGGGGAAGTAAAGGGGCTTACGCCGATTTCTCGATCGGCGCCCCGATCAAGTTCCCATACTCCGTCCAGCTCCCGTCGTAATTTTTCACATCGTTAAGCCCTAACAGGTACTTTAACACGAACCAAGTATGGCTCGAGCGCTCCCCGATCCGGCAATAGGCTACCGTCGACTTGCTTGGATCGACTCCTTTTTCCTCAAAGTAAAGCTTCTTCAGCTCCTCCGGAGGCTTGAATGTGCCGTCTTTGTTAACGGCGGAGCTCCAAGGGATGTTCTTTGCACCGGGGATATGGCCACCTCGTTGGGCGGTTTCGGTCATACCGGGAGGGGCAATGACCTTGCCGCTATATTCATCCGGACTTCGAACATCGACCAGGTTTTTATCTGCTTTCTTCGAGACCTCCATCACCTCGGGCACAAACGCCCTTAACGTCCAATCCGGGTCGGCTGCCCTGTAGTCTGTCGGTGTGACCCGGGGCTTTTCTGTAACCAGCTCTTTATCCTCTTCGTCCAACCACTTCTGCCGTCCCCCATCCATTAGTCGGACGTCCGGGTGACCATAGATCTTGAAGAGCCAAAACCCATAAGCGGCAAACCAATTATGATTGTCGCCGTAGAGGACCACGGTATCATCCCGAGAAACCCCGGAGTTACTGAGCAGTTTCTCGAATTCCTCCTTTGAAATGATATCCCGCTGGACAGGCTGTTGGAGCTGGGTCTGCCAATTAAAGCCGACCGCCCCGGGGATATGCCCTGCGTCATACGCCTGAGTATCGACATCGATTTCGATCAGCTTCACATTGGGATCATTGAGGTGCTCTTTTACCCAATCGGTCGACAACAATACCTCTGGGTGTGCGAATTCACTCATAATGCCTCCCCTCGTTCGTTTGTGTTATCGATCGGTTTCTCGTTGTTTGTCCGCGATCCGGGGCCACAGCACGCCCCCCGCGGTGGATTCCTCTTACACGCTGGTCCCTTCTTCCAGCTCAGGGAGATGCTTTAGCATCGTTGCCGTATACTTGAAGATGTTGTCTGGAAACACCATGACACCGCATCCTCCCTGATCTCGCTCAACGACGTGGCGCGTTCCCTCCAGAATCAAGCCGCAGCTAGGGCCCGCCAAAAGCCCTTCGGTTTGGCAAAGTTCCAAAGCCCGCTTGTAAGCCAACTCGAAATCGATTTCAAGGATCTCGTCAATAAGCGACCGGTCAAAGAGCTTCGAGGCCTCCAATTGGCTCAAGTTGCGCAAGCCGGGGATATCGTGGCCTTCTGAAGGTTGGATTGCGATCACCTTCACACTCGGTTTCTTCTCCCGAAGAAACTTTGCAATCCCGGTCACGCTGCCGCAAGTACCCAGCGAGACGAATAAATGGCTGATTTGGCCCTCGGTTTGCCGCCATATCTCGGGACCGGTCGTTTGAATATGGGCCGCCACATTCTGGTAATTTTCGTATTGATTGGGCATGGCATATCGATCCCCCTGGGCTTTGGCATAGGTCTTGGCGAGGTTGATTGAGCCATCCCCCAAACCGGGTGCCGGACATAGCTCATCGCTGACGACCTCCAGCTCCGCCCCGGCAATCTTGAGCATTAGCTTCTTTTCCTTTGGTACCTTGTTGGGCACCACCGCCTTAAGGCGGTAACCCCGCGCACGCGCCAAAGCGGCTAAACTGATCCCGGTATTGCCCGAGGTGGGCTCAACAATTCCCCGGTCCTGATTAATCTCCCCGCGTCCCTCCAGGTCTTGCAGCATCTGCCAAGCGGCACGATCTTTGACCGATCCAAATGGGTTTGCCCATTCCAATTTGGCATAGAGAGAAAACGAGGCAGCCGGGTTCAGCCGGTTGATCCGGACCATGGGAGACGGATTCTCTTCGGACGGAAGCATCTCAAATACATCCTCGTAAACCCGGGTCTGTTGATTCGTCGCGTTCATTTCACCGGTGGAATCGCTCATACCTTCCGTTTATCGTTATTCATCCATATTCAGGAGTAACCTGAATTGTCGCCCACAAACCTTCTATTATCACTTTTGGCACACACTTCCGTCGCATCAACCCTGAAAACGTTGACGATTTCACCGATTTGCCTCGATCGGGAGCTCGAAGTAAAACTCGCTGCCTTCACCGGGCTCGCTGATCACTCCGGTGGTCCCACCGTGGGCTTTGACAAAGTCTTGCACGATTGCCAATCCAAGACCGGTCCCGCTCGTCTGGTTTCCCGGGGCACGGTAAAAGCGTTCAAAGAGACGCCCTTGATACTCTGCTGGGACCCCCGGGCCAAAATCCCGGACCCCGAAATAGAGGGAGTTTTCTGATTGTCTTTTAAGGCGGAGGATGATCTCGGCACCTTGAGGGGAAGACTTCATGGCATTGGTCAGGAGATTCGTTAGGGCGCGGATGATGCGGTCCTGATCCACCTCGATCTCGGGGAGCCCTTCTTCGATCTCGGTCCGAATCGGCACTTGCCGATCACGCGCCTTTTCGCTCATGCCGTCCAGTGCCGAGGAAACCAATGTCTGTGGCGGCGTGCGTTCTCGATGAATCTGAAAGCCGTTTTCTTGGAATCGCGTCATCTCGAGGAGGGAGCTCAACGTGTTCAGCAGATGGTCGCATTCCTCACACGCAATGCCGATAAGCTCTGTGGTTGCTTTAGATAGGCTTTCTCCGGTTTGGTCTTTCAGGAGGTAGAGCGACATTTGCATGCTGGTTACAGGGGTTTTCAGCTCATGACTGACGGTCCCAAGGAGGTTGCTCTTGACCTGATCCAGCAGCCGGAATTCGGTGACGTCGTGCAATAGAAGGACACTGCCCACTATGGCTTGCTTTGACGTGCGCAAGGCCACAACTCGAGGCAGGAAATAGCGATCTTCATTGTCGAGACGAAAGTGCTCAACGCCTTCAAAATTTGTGGGGAGATAGCTGTCTCCGGTTTCGAGGACCTCCTGGATCCGTTCTTGGAGCGATTGGGGAAGCCGGTCGGGATTTCCCAACCCTGCAAGGAAATCATCGGCGGCGGGGTTCTGGCGAGGGGTTTGGGGATTGGGTCCCCTGACAAATACCGGTTCAGGGAGCGCCTTCAAAATAGCCATGAGGGTCCGGTTGAGGCGATCGAGGGCTTGCTGCCGCCGCCTGATCAACCCTCCAACCCTTGCCTTAAAAACGTCGAGCTCGAACGGCTTTGTGATGTAATCGTCCGCACCTTTCTTGAGCAGACCGACACGGTTTCGCTCCTCAGCCGAGGCGCTGAGCACGACGACAGGGACCTCCTCCAGAGCGGGATCCTCCCGTAGCTCGTTGATCATCATGTCGCCGCTGACGTGTGGCATCATGATGTCGGCAATTATGAGATCCGGGGGATGACGTTGCGCTTGTCGTAGTCCATCTTGTCCTTCATAAGCGGCGATTGTGCGGTAATGCGGCGCCAAGGCTTGGCGAAGGAAACGGTTCATGTCGGGGTTGTCCTCGACGACCAGGACCAAAGGGCGATTGTCGCTTGCTACGGGGACTGGCTCATCCGCGCTGGGCTGGGAAAATTGCTTCAGGTTTTTGAGCTCGCCGACCAACTGCGACGTACGCTGCTCCTCTGGGTCCGGATCGGTTTCGGTGACGGTTTCTCCCTCGGGAGCTTCAAGGGGTAGGCTGACCTTGAACCTCGCACCGCCATTTGCCGAGTCTTCCAGCAGAATGCGGCCTCCATGCAACTCGACAAATTCCCGAGCGATAGGTAGCCCAAGACCGGTTCCACCCGCTTTTCGGGTTGCCGGGTCTTCGACCTGCATGAACCGTTCGAATACCCTTTCGCGTAAATGTGTCGGGATTCCAGGGCCGGAATCCTCGATAACGAAGACGCTTTCGTTTCCATGCACCTCCAAAGAAACGCGGATAACACCGTGTTGAGGGGTAAACTTAAACGCATTCGAAAGCAAATTCAGGAGCACCCGCTGGATCTTTTCAGGGTCTACCTCCGCGACCATCGAATCCGGGATGGAAACCTTATAGGCAAGCTGACGCTCGGCGGCGAGGCCGTCAAAGCATGAGCCGATCAGGCGGGTGACCTGTGCCAAATCGGTGCGGGCGTAATGAGGCTTCATGCTTCCAGCCTCGAGCCGGGCTAAATCGAGGAGATTGTTAACCTGATCATGCAAGAGGCTGGCATTGCGTTCGATCACTTCAAGCTCCCGGCGCTCGTCAGGGGCCAAGTTGTCGTTTGCCAGGCGCCGCCGCATCGGGCCGAGGATCAGCGAAAGGGGAGTCCTTAGTTCATGGCTGACATTGGCGAAAAATTGCGACTTCAGTCGATCGGATTCCTTAACCCTGCCGTACAAGTCTCGAAGCTCCTCATTGGCGGCCTCGAGGTTTTCCTTATGGATCCGGGAGGATCGGGCGTCCTGGATCAAGCCAAAGATTTGCGGGACTTTTATGGGAAGCGCAATCGCGGTGGCCACTGATGCGACTGCGGTCATTACCTTGATATCGCCCGACAACCAATAGAGTGGCCGCCAGACGGTCACAACCGCCATCAGGTGCGTAAACCCGCAAAAGACAATAAAGAGTCCAAAAGCCAGAAACATCCAATGAAAAGGGATCTCGTTGCGACCGCGGTAAACCATGTAACCGAGCGTTATTGAAATGGAAAAATAGGCCAGCCAGATTAACAAATCCGCACTGACGTGGAGCCACGTTACAGCGGGATCTCGAAGCCAACAGTGAGCGTGCGGCATGAAGCCGCCGGAAACGTAAAATCCACTCATCCAGGCCCCGGGGATCAGAAACGGCACGACCGCGATAAAAATCGCGATCCACGCCGCCCGTCGCGCCCAGGGAATCGCCAATAACTTTTGCAGTCGGTCAATCATATGCCTTTTCCCAACTATTTCTCATACAGGGACTGTCGTGCTCCGCGCCTTAACTTGCAACGGATAGGGACCTCGTCCCCATTTTTGGTTTGTGGCTGATAGGGAGCTCGTCCCCGAGGTCCTTTTTTCGGAATGGGAGGTCGAGGCAAACTGTATAGAAGGTAAGAGGGGAGACGTTGAACCTCCCCCCTTTCCATTGTTGCTTAGAAGTGGTAGAACGCGGAGGCGACACCACGGAGTTCAAATTCTTCCCTTCCTGTCAGAGGGAGGCTGATGCCAACGCCGATTTTGAGGTCCGATTCTTTAAACGGCTTGAATTTCACTCCAGGAGTTACGTTGATGACAGTATTTCCGTCTTCGTCTCCGCTTAATACTGTCTCACCGTCGAATTCCAGCAGCCCGGAAACCCGAGGCGTGACGTGATAAAGGAAGGAGAGATTGGGAGCGAGCTCGGTCTCAACATCTTCTCCATCGTCTTGGTTGGTCGCAATCCCAAAGGCTGACCAGGCAATTACCTCCAATCGGCGCCATTTGTAGCCGATGTTCAGATATGGCTCGAATTCAAGCTCATTGTTGCTGCCGATGCCTTCGGCATCGTCGCCGGTAGGTAGGCCCATTTCCAGCCCGTACCCAAGCAGCACATTCTGCTCGGCAAAGGCGAAGTTGGCGAACTTGAAGTTGACCTCCGTGTTGTCGAGGTTGCGTTCGGTGCTTCCATCTTCCGGGTTGTTGATGGTGTAAGGAGCCGTAAGCTCAAAACTGAAGCTTCGGTGGAAGGCGTACTCACCGCCGAATTGGAAGGTCTGGGTGGTAGCCTGCTGGGCATCCTCGTCGATATCGCGCACGAAATAATCGAACCTTAGCTTTGTGTCCGGAGAAGGGTTTTCCGTGATCAGAGGATGCGAGAAATGAAGACTTTGTTCCTCATGGGAATGAACGTGAGGGTGTGTTTTGGACTTTGGGTTTTCCGCTGCTTTGTCGCTGGACGAATTATCTGTTTGCGCGTTTAAAGCAGGCACCGGATTCAGTTGGAGCCCTACAATGATGATTCCGATCGCGAGTGTGGTATATTTCAATTTGAGTGTCATAACGTACGTTGTAATCAAGTGCGAAGGTTACAGTTGTCATTATAGCCATTGGAATGGACTGGTTTTAGTCGTTTGGCGCCAGCGAGAGAGAGATTCTCGTGTCGCTGTGGAAACCGTTATAGGGGCTTTCGGCATCCACGGCTGCGCCCGTCAGAGAGGAAGAAGATTCTGCGGAGTCGAGTCTGGCAGACAGTCAACCCACGCAGTGCCCGCACGCTCTCGGTTAGCCACCTTAGGCTCCCGGGCGGCGCACGAACGAGCTTCAGCCGTTGGAGGCTTAGGGTCTGTAAAGAAATAAGTGTGCCATTTGGCGGGAGCGCCACCGAGTCAGATGCAAGGCGCGACGAGGGCGCATCCCAGAGCGGGCTGTAACCGAGGAGCAACACAGCAGATGGCTCGGTGCCGCCCCGCCCCTCCGGGCTGGGCCAATTTTGCTTTCTGGCTTCGTTACTCTTCAGTCACAGAGGGCAAGGCTATGCTCCTTCATCGTGCCTCGC
>JAHEOI010000260.1 GCA_018610125.1 Verrucomicrobiota bacterium | reverse complement strand
GACATCCTCGGGCACGGGAACGACGGCGCCAAATTGCCGGGGCAGCAGGAGGCCGAGAATGCGGCGCGAAGCGAGAGGGCCGGCGGATTGCTATTGACAGAAGCGGAGCTGGATGCCTTCGATGCCATCGCGGCCGAGGCCGGCGCAATCCCCTGGGATCGTCGGGAGCTTAAGACAGTTTCTCCTTGAGAAATGGGAAAGAGATCGCGAAGCGTATGGAGTGCGCCGACTTGTCGGCGCTGTGGAGATGGCGGCGTGTTTCGATGAAGTCGGGATCATGAGAAAGTTCTGTCTGATCAACGTTTGCAAAAGTTCCTGCACGGATAAGCAAAGTAGAAGCGGCTGCCGGCCGCTTAATTCGCTCCGCTTTGTTGTGCAGGAATTTTTGCCAAGAATAAGATATGGCATCGTCGGAGGCGAGAAGAGGGAAAGCGGTGACAAGTCACGCGCACTCCAAACGCTGGCGCGGGTCGAGAGGCCGCTGTGCCTGTCCAAGGAACCTTGCCAATGCGGTGCACGACGCGACGACAAGAATCAAAACTTGACTGACCGCGTAAGGACAAACGACTAAGGACAAAGAACGATGAAAATTTGCTGTGTCGGAGCAGGCTATGTCGGGGGGCCGACGATGGCCATGATTGCGTACAAGTGCCCCGGCATCGAGGTAAGAGTGGTCGATGTCGATTCGGACCGGATCGCTGCCTGGAACTCGGAGACGCTTCCGGTATTCGAGCCTGGACTGGACGACGTGGTTCTAAAGGCACGGGGGCGGAATCTCTTTTTTTCCACCGATGTCGATGGCGCGATTCGCGATTCGGAGATCATCTTCGTCAGCGTTAATACCCCGACCAAGACTTACGGGATGGGGGCCAACCGAGCCGCCGACCTTCGGTTTGTTGAAGCGTGTGCACGGCGAATCGCCGAGGTTGCTCAAGACCCAAAGATCGTTGTCGAGAAATCGACCCTGCCGGTCCGCACCGCGGAATCGATCTCGCGAATTCTCCATGGGACAAACAGTCGAAACGGGTTTCAGATCTTGTCGAATCCGGAATTCTTGGCGGAAGGGACCGCGATCAAGAACCTTGAGGATCCGGATCGGGTGCTGATCGGGGGTGAGTCGTCCGACGCGGAAGGGAAAGAGGCGGTTGAAAAACTCGTTTCCATCTATGCCCAATGGATTCCCCGGGACCGCATCCTGACAACGAACACCTGGTCCTCCGAGCTCTCCAAGCTCACTGCCAACGCCTTCCTTGCTCAGCGCATCTCCTCCATTAACTCCATCTCAGCGGTGTGTGAGGCGACCGGGGCCGATGTCGATGAGGTCGCCTACGCGATTGGCAAGGACTCCCGAATCGGACCGAAATTCCTCCAGGCCTCGGTCGGATTCGGCGGTTCCTGCTTCAAGAAGGATATCTTGAATCTGGTGTATCTCTGCGATTACTTCGGTCTGCCGGAGGTCGCCCAGTATTGGGAGCAGGTGGTCCGGATGAACGATTGGCAAAAGCGGCGCTTCTCGGAACGAATCGTCAAGGTGCTGTTCAACACGGTTGCTGACAAGAAGCTCGCCATCCTTGGCTTCTCCTTTAAGAAGGATACCAATGACACCCGGGAGTCACCCGCAATCGACATCTGTCGCGCCCTCCTTGAGGAAAAGGCCGGCTTAAGCATTTACGATCCGCGTGTCACCAAGGAACAGATCAAGGCGGGCTTGAGCCCGGTGAAAGGGGTGAGCGAGAGCACCGCACAGGATGATCACCGGATTCAAGTCGCATCGGATCCTTATCAAGCTGCAGATGGGGCTCACGCGTTGGTTGTCCTCACGGAATGGGATGAGTTTGTGCGCCTTGATTACGACCGGATCTATCAGTCGATGAAGCGTCCGGCCTTTGCCTTTGACGGTCGCAATATCCTCAACCAATCCGAGCTTCGGCAAATCGGCTTTGAGTCCTACGCGATTGGGCGGTAGAACGACCAAGCACCAAGCACCAATGTTCCTATTCAAAAAAATTCTCTCGAATTTTTTGTTTCCGCTTCCATTTTGTCTGCTGATTTGCGTGATTGGCCTCGTCTTTCTCTGGGTGACCAAGCGACAGCGAATCGGCAGGACGCTCGTAACGCTGGGCGTCGCCTTATTGGCCCTGCTGGCCTATGAGCCTGTGGCCAATAGCCTGTTGTCCCCACTGGAGCAAAAATACCCGCCGTATGGGGAGTCGAGAGCCGAGAGTCGAGTGTCAAGTGCCGACGCTCGACGCTCGACTCCTCCTTCCTCCACTTCGTCCTCGACGCTCGACCTTCGACGCTCGACTCTTGACTACGTCCTCGTCCTTGGCGGTGGCGGAGATCCCGATCCACGCGTGCCCGTGACAAGTCGGCTTACCGACGCATCGATGGGGCGATTGATCGAGGGTATCCGGATCTATCGGGACAATCCGGGCAGCACGCTGCTCCTATCGGGCGGTGGCGCCTTCTCCAAGACGTCCAATACGGACCGGATGAAAGCGGTGGCTGTTGCATTGGGCGTCCCCAAAGGGGATATCAAGGTGGAAAGCCGATCGCGAGACACCGAAGATCAGGCGCGGTTTGTCAAGGAGATGATCGGGACCGACCGGCTTGCATTGGTTACGTCCGCGTCGCACCTCCCGCGGTCGGTGGCGCTTTTACGCCAGGTAGGACTGGATCCGATCCCGGCGCCCGCGAGGCATCTTGCCGTCCATGATCCCACCCTGAGCCCGGATGACTTCTTCCCGCGCAGCTTCGAGCTTTATAAGAGCCAGCGAGCGGTTTACGAATACCTCGGTATCGCGTGGGGCAAGCTCCGCGGCCAGATTGAGTGATGCCGCAGGTGAACGCAAATGAACGCAGATTATGGGAGAGCGGGAGTACTTAAGAAAAGACTTTTCCCGGGAGCAGGCGCTCTAATCGTGCTTTTATCTGCGTTGCCCCGTCCATCTACGCTCCTTTCTCACCCATTATGTTCGACCCCGTTCGCGTTAGAATGATGGCAGTATTCAGTTGATTTATTGAGCAATCGCTTCGCGGTCGATCAAGAAAACCCGCAAAACGACGGGCACGAAGTGTCGGACCTGATAGGGACATCAGCGGTTCGGGGGCCAAGAGAGAAGTGGGACATTCGGGAGAACGTCCCTATCAAGGAGGCCCGCCTTAATCGCTGATTGCTTCGGTCGGCTCCGGCGGTAGCTGAGCTTCTTGCTCAGATCTTGTGGGCCATGCCTTGATCACGGCATTGACCAGGGTGGCCAGTGGAATGGCGAAGAAGACTCCCCAGAAGCCCCAGATGCCGCCAAAAACCAAGAGGGATACGATCACGGCAATCGGGTGAAGATTGGTGACCTCGGACAACAGAAGCGGCGCCAGGAGGTTCCCATCGAGAATCTGAATGATCAGGTAGGCCAGAAGGATCCAGAAAAATTGGTGCTCAAGCCCGGGTTGGAAGTAGGCCAGCAGGGCGACCGGTACCACCATGACAGTCGCCCCGACATAAGGGAATATCACCGAGAGTCCGATCAACAGCGAGATCAACATGGAATAATGCAGACCGAACAAGCTGAAAGTGACGTGACTGACTATCCAGACAATGAAGATTTCCCAAAATTTCCCTCGGATGTAGTTCCCCATCTGGGTATCGACCTCGTGCCAGACCTGGTCTGCCAATCCCCGATTCTCAGGGAGCATGCTTTTGATCCAGTTTATCAGCAGCTCCTTATCCTTTAGAAAGAAAAAGACAAGCAAGGGGATAAGAATGAGATAGATGAGAGTGACGATGATGCCACGGAGCGAGGCAAAGAAGATCTCAAGGGCTTGTTGGCCGAGGTTGACCAGTTGCTTTTGAATCCCGTCGAGCAGGCTGAGGACGCGCGTCCGGATCATTTCGCTCGTGATCTCGATTCCGGCAATCTCCTGATATTGCTCCGGGATCGTTTCCATCTTTTGATCCAGCGTCTTTTTTCCCTTCGCGATTATGTCCGGGATCTGGTCGACAAGCTGTCCGAGCTGGAGATAGAGACTCGGTAACACGCCGACGATAACAAAGGCCAAGAACCCCATGAAAGCGCAGAAGACCAATAAAAATGCCGGCACCCTTGGGATGCCAAAGCGCAGCATCTGGGCAACCAGCCCTTCAAGGAGGTAAGCGATCACAAGCGCCGCCAAGACCGGGGCCAGCATTTCGCCGAATACGACAACGATGGAAAACCCGACGATCAGCAAGACCGCGAGGATGACGACTTGAGGGTCCGAGAAATTGCGTCGAAACCAGTTTCGTATGATTTCCATGGGCGGGTATGCCGGCTCAAAGAATGGCTAATTGGTGAGCCGTTTCAGTCTGAAGAATTGCTGAGGGCTATCGATAGTAATCGGCAGCACCCGTCTTCCTTCGATGACGGTCGGCGTCGCCGTCAAATTGCTCCAAGTCGTGCCCGGCCGGAGCGCCGGTGTCGTCTGGACCGTTGTCTGTTCGGGGTGGGCAGGCCAGCTCAGTCGCACACGGTTGGTGTTCACCGGCGAGAGCTCCAGCGCAAGCTCGCCTTGAGCCACAGACGCGACCGAGGTGGATTCGTTGTCGGCCGTATTCCGATCCGGCTCCAGCGTGCTTAACAACACGCGGTTGGTGATGGTCGTTTGCTCGGTCGGGATGACCTCCACCTCAAGGGAGGCCGACATCGTTTTGCCTACTCTGCCCAGCTCCGCTTTAATAAGCCGGCCGCGCGTCGTCACCTTGCCTTGACTGACCGTAGTGCCTTCAATCGTCACGCTTGCCGGAACGATTTGGAAAAGCGTCACCCCGGTCGCCGGTAGCTGACCGATGTTGCGTGCCCGGCTGGTGAAGATGAGCGACTTGCTGACGCTTGGGTTTTTCGGAACCAGCTCGGTCGAGACCTTTAAATCGACGTCTCGCAAAACGACGAGTGAAGTCGGGCTCTTGCCCGTGCCGGCGGGATTCGAGGCTGAAATTGGTCCCGAAGTGGCATTTTGAGGAATGCGTGCGCGAAGGCGCCCGGTGCTCATGATCTCCACGATGGATGCGGCCACGCCATTGACCTGAACTTGGTTTACATTACCGAGGTTGGATCCCACAAGCGTAATCGTTTCGCCCGGGGCGCCCTCTCGAGGAGAGAACGACTCAATCCGAGGCTGATTCCCAAGAAAGGTGAATGCCTTGTCGCTCAAAGCGGTGCCGTCCGATGTCGTTACCTTGATCGCCCCGCTTTTTGCACCTTGGGGAACCACGGCGTGGACCTGGGTGGATGCCGTCACTTGAAAATTCGCCGCATCGACGCCGCCGAACGTCACCTCGGTTGTCCCGGATAGGCTGACTCCCTTGATCGTGACCCGGGTGCCGGGCTCGCCCTCCTCGGGGGAAAACGAACGAATAACCGGACCTTGGCCGAAGACCGTGAAGTCAAAATCCGTTATCGCGGTGCCGGTGGGTGTCGTCACGCTGACCGGGCCGGAGCTCGCTCCTTCGGGGACGGTTACGATGATTTGGGTGGACGCCGTGGTGTCGGCCGAGGCAATGGTCCCATTAAATGTGACCAGCGGCTTGCCGGTGAAGTGCTTGCCGTTGATGACCACTTGGGCTCCGGGACTGCCTTCTACCGGCGATACGGTTGTGACAGTCGGGGCGACTGCCAATGCTGCCGAGCTGCCAACAAGGCAGCCCAAGAGAGTGGCGGTAATGACAACGCGGCGAGCTACAGATTGACTTAATTGGCCCTTCATTCGAACAAGTTCGGTGCTAATCGGTTTAAATTTGTGAGTGCACCAACAGAAAAAATCATTGGATAAAGCCGCTCGTAGTACCAAAGGCGCGCAAAGTAGAAGCCGATAGGCGAGGGGGTGCGCCAGCCACCCGTCTCG
The DNA here is from genome assembly GCA_018610125.1 of Verrucomicrobiota bacterium. GTDB lineage: Bacteria > Verrucomicrobiota > Verrucomicrobiia > Limisphaerales > JAHEOI01 > JAHEOI01. Next base: position 653 of record JAHEOI010000260.1, on the reverse strand, counting down.
ATCTGAGTGATCAGCCACTCGGCCCCGCTGCGGATCGCCTCTTCGAAGCGTTGTCTCTCTTCCCGAGTCAGGGCTCCATTCAGCTCGGTCCATCGGAGAGCAAGGGCCTCGAGAGCGAGACCGGTCTCCTCGACGGAAGAGGGGCCCGCCGAGGCGTTGCCGCTCCAGCCACCATCCGGATTTTGCACCGCCAGGAGCCACTGCAAGCTTGTGTTGAGGTTCAAGCCTGCTTCCTGTAAAAGCGGCTGCAACGCCGGAGCTTGGAGGGCCAGCAATACCCGTGAAGTCCCGTAAGTAAGATTCTTTTCATCGCGGGCGTGCTCGTTCCCGAACCAGAGAGGGGACCAGGTGCCGTTTGGCTTACGAATGGCAATTAGGTATCGAATGGCACTCCTTAGCGCGTTTTCGGTCCGTCTCTTTAATGGATCGGAGAGGTCGGTAAGCCATGCTTGCCATGCCCGGATTGTGTGGGCTGTCAGGTCCGGACTGCTCCGGTCAAACGGGAGTTTGCCCCAGCCTCGACAAAAAGTCGGGATGCCGCCATCGCGATTTTGGAGGTCAAGGAGCCACTGGGCACCGGCTTCAGCGGCATCGCGATTGCGTGTGTCAGCGGGACCTAAACGGCGCAGTGCCAACAAAGCCCCGGCTGTGTC
>JAHEOI010000259.1 GCA_018610125.1 Verrucomicrobiota bacterium | reverse complement strand
GTAAGTACAGCACGCCCGAAGGCCGGGAGCTGCCGCCTGTGGCCTGGCTCCTGTGGGCGGCGGTCTTTGGACTGATGGTGATCGGGGCCCTGGCGATCTTCAGTGCCACGAATGGGAATACGGACACAACGGTCTCTCAGTTGACTTGGTACGCAGTCGGGCTGACAGCGGCTGCCGTGCTTTGCTTCTGGAATTACCAGCGTCTTGCCCAATGGGCTCTTGTCGGCTATTGGATGATGATCCTTGTCTTGCTGGCGGTTTTGGTGCCCGGTATCGGTGCGATGCGTTACGGTGCCCGACGCTGGCTCGATTTCGGACTCTTCCAGGTCCAGCCGTCCGAATTCGCCAAGCTCGCTTTGATTTTTGCGTTGGCCTACTTTTTAAGTCGCCCGACGCAGGAACTGCGCTCCCCGAAAGCGTTCTTTAAAGGCCTCGGATTAACGCTTTTGCCGTTTTTGCTGATTCTCCGGGAGCCCGATTTGGGATCGGCTTTGGTCATGATCCCTATCGGGCTGGTCATGATGTTCGTGGGCAAGATCCCGATACGCTACCTGGCGCGTTTGGTCGGCTGGACAGGACTCGTGATAACGGTCATGGTTGTCAACGTATTGTTTGCCCCTCCGGCTTGGCGGATCGAGCTTGAGGACTATCAGCGGCGCCGTTTGATGGTCTATTTTGGGGTCGATTATGCGCCGCCTGACGCGACACCGGAGGAAAAACGGCAAGCGCGAATCCAACAACGAAACGATTCTTACAATGTCAGACAAGCACTGATTTCTGTCGGCTCTGGTGGAATCTTTGGAAAGGGTTGGCGTCAAGGCACCCAAAACTCCCTTGGGTACCTCCCGCGGGACGTCGCGCACAACGACTTCATTTTCTCGGTCATTGCCGAAGAGAAAGGGTTTGTGGGGAGTGTGACCGTATTGGCACTCTATTCCATTGTGCTTTTATGCGGGGTCCACATAGCGTATCAAGCCCGTGACCGATTGGGGAGGCTCTTGGCTGTGGGTGTCGTAACCCTGTGGTTTAGCCAGATCTTTATTAACATCGGAATGAATATACGACTGATGCCGGTGACCGGGCTGCCGCTTCCGTTGTTGAGCTACGGCGGCTCCTCGGTGATCTCTGCTCTGATCGCCATCGGCATCCTGCAAAACATTTATTGGTATCGAAGAACTTAGGAACAGCATATGAGTCAAAGAAATTTTTCAAACCGGCGCAAGTCCGGTATGCGTTATCGCCCGAACCGTGGGCTTCATCGCGGGCCGAAATCGGGTCAGCCCAACGATACCCGCATGCGGGGATCCGGCGAAGCGGATACAGAACGGATCTTTGCGAGCTCACGTCACGAAGAAGAAATTCAAAAAGCGGAAAACAAGTGGGCCGGGTTGCCGGAGACCGTTACCGACGACGCCTTGGTGGCCTCACAGGAGGCTCGAGCCGAGTCCGGAGAGTCGGACCGCACGAATCCGGATACCGCAGCTCAGAGCGAGAGCTCAAGTGGCTCGGGCACGGGCGAATCGGGTGGGACCGCCCCTTCGGAGACGGAGGAGGAACAGCAAGGCTTTGTCGGCGGCTTACGGAACCGGGCCTCAAAGGTGTTCAAGCGTGTCCAGCGCTTTATCAAGCCATCCAAGCAAATCGAGAACGAGATCATCATTAATGCCGAGTCGCTCGAGACACGAGTGGCGATCCTGGAGTCGAGTAAGCTCGAGGAGTTCAACATTGAGCGCACCGGTGGCAAGCAGATTGCCGGCAGTATCTATAAGGGAAAGGTCAAGAATCTCGAAGATGGGCTGAAGGCGGCGTTTGTCGATATCGGCTTCGAGAAAAACGCCTTCCTCCATTATTGGGATATTGTCCCGAGCAATTTTGACAGCGGGATCGAGATCGTTGAAAGGGGCAATCGGAAACGTGAGAAGAAACGGATCACCCACAAGGATATTCCGAAGCTCTATCCACCCAATTCGGATATTACTGTCCAAGTGACAAAAGGGCCGATCGGGACCAAAGGCCCGCGCGTGACAACCAATTTGTCGCTGCCGGGTCGCTACTTGGTCCTCTTGCCGAATTCCGATCAATGCGGGATCTCTCGTAAGATTGAAAATACCGAGGAACGACAGCGGCTGAAGAAGGTACTGAAGCGGCTGACGATCCCGGAAGGTATGGGCGTTGTCATGCGAACGGCCGGTGAAGGGAAGCAAACGCGCTACTTCGTGCGGGATCTGGCGTTATTGCTGGAGCAATGGAAACAGATTCAGGAGAATATCAACAAGTTTCCTGCGCCCGCCTGTGTCTTTGAAGAGCCCGATTTGATCGGGCGAACGGTGCGGGACTTCCTGACGGAAGATGTCGAGCGCATTGTGGTCGATGACACTCAACAGTATGAGCGCATCCAGGATATGGTCCAGCGGATCTCGAAGCGCTCCGCTTCCAAGGTCAAGCATTACACGGAATCACAGCCGCTCTTCGATCGATTCAACATCACGCGGCAGCTTGAGAATGCCTTCTCGCGTCAGGTCCATCTCAAGAGTGGCGGTTACATCGTCATTGATGAAACCGAGGCGCTGGTCGCGATCGACGTCAATACCGGGCGATACAAGACCGATAAGGACCAGGAATCGACGATCCTCAATGTCAATCTCGAGGCGGCTGAGGAAATTGCACGGCAGTTGCGCTTGCGGAATATCGGCGGTCTGATCGTCCTCGACTTCATTGATATGAAGTCCCGAAAGGACCAGATCGCGGTTTATCAGCGACTGAAAGACTGTCTCAAGCGGGACAAGGCCAAGACCCATCTATTGCCAATCTCCCAGCTTGGGCTGATGGAAATGACCCGACAGCGCCATACCGAGAGCGTGCATGCGTCGGTCTATGTCGATTGTCCCTATTGCCAGGGGAGGGGTGTGGTGAAGAGCGCCTTGACCATGAGCGTTGAGATCCAGCGAAAGCTCAGTTCCATCTTAAAGAAGCGTCCGCGGGACGAGTCGGATTTCCAGCTTCGGATTAATGTTCATCCGACCGTTTTGGAACGCTTGCGCACCGAGGACGAAAAGCTCCTTATCGATTTGGAAAAGCGCTATTTCGGGAAACTCTCGTTCCGGGCCGATTCGAGTCTGCATGCGGAACAATTCCGGATCTTCAATGTCGCGACCAACGAGGAGCTTGCGAATGTGGGCGGCCGACGGTCCGGGCATCGCCGATCACAAGACAGAGGGAATCGAGGCCCCGCTTCGGACCAATAACAACCCGGCCGCTCGGGCGTTGAATGACACACACGGAAGCGATCATTTGGGATATGGATGGCGTGCTTGTCGATAGCGAGCCGCTCCATAAGGAGGCCTTTCTGGAGGTCTTCAGAGCAATCGGTTATGGCGACAGTCACGGCATCCATTTCCCGAATTACTATGGGTGCTCCGATCAGGCGCTTTGGGTCGATTTTATCGACCGCCATCGCCCGCCCTATTCGCGTGAGCAGCTCTCGGCATGGAAGCAGGAGCGGTTCTTGAGGCGCTTGCGGGCCCAGCGACCGGTTTTTCCGGGGCTGACAGGCTTGCTTGAGGCGCTGGATGGGAATTACGCCATGGCTGTGGCTTCCGGCTCCTCACATGAGACGATTCGTACCGTGCTGGGCTTTAATGAGCTTCAGGATCGGTTTTCGGTGGTCGTGAGCGCCGAGGATGTCCCAAATGGCAAGCCCTCTCCCGATATCTTCCTCCGAACCGCGGCGGAGCTGGATGTGGATCCAATGCACTGCTGGGTGATCGAAGATTCGAAGGCCGGAGTAACTGCGGCTCGTCGTGCGGGCATGCGAGTTCTTGCGATTACGAACTCGCTGCCGGCGGATGCCCTTGAAGACGCGACTCGGGTGGTCTCTTCCTATGACACAATCCGATCGATCTTGGCTCCCTGATAGGGGCGGGCTGTCTCCTTGCGTGTCGCCACCGCTCCATGGAGGCTGAACCGATGCAACAATCATCCGACAGCACCATCAGGATTTTCCTTTCCGGCGATGTCATGACAGGTCGCGGTATCGATCAAACTCTTCCAAACGCCGGCGATCCCGTTCTTCATGAACCGGTCGTGCGGGATGCCCGGGAATATGTCGCCCTTGCCGAAAAGGAAAACGGGCCTTTGCCGAAGGTGACCGATCACGCCTATATCTGGGGCGATGCCTTGGCCAAGCTGGATTCCTTCTCCCCGGATCTTCGCCTTATTAATCTCGAAACGGCCATTACCCAAAGCGATGACTTTTGGCAGGGAAAGGGGATTCACTACCGGATGCACCCGGAAAACGTCCGATGCCTTACCGCGGCGGAGATCGACTGCTGTGCGCTTGCGAACAACCATGTCCTCGATTGGGGGTATGCCGGGCTTAAAGAGACACTCCGTACGCTGCAGAAAGCCGGAATTGAATATGCCGGCGCCGGCCTCAATCAAAAGGAGGCAGAAGAGCCCGCAATATTGGACCTCCCTCAAAATGGCCGAATCCTGATTTTTTCTATCGGTATGGAAAGCAGTGGGATCCCATCCGAATGGGCCGCTTCACAAGAAAAGCCGGGTGTGGCCCTCCTGGAGGAGGTTTCCGATAGTAGGCTCCGGGAAATCCGGAAACGCGCTTTATCGGAAAAACAAAAGGGGGACATCGTGATTTTCTCCCTTCATTGGGGAGGGAATTGGGGGTATGAGGTCCCCGGCCGGCAGCAGACGCTGGCCCATCGGCTCATCGATGAAGCAGGTGGCGATATCATACATGGGCATTCATCCCACCATCCCAAAGGGATCGAAGTCCACAACGACCGCCTGATACTCTATGGGTGTGGCGATCTGATCAATGACTACGAAGGGATCGGCGGTAACGAAGCATACCGTCCCGACTTGAGCCTGCTCTATTTTGCGTCTTTCAATTCGGCTGGCGGGGAGCTCGTCGGGCTGCAAATGGAGCCGATGCAAATGAGGAAACTTCGGTTAAACAATGCTTCCCAACGCGATGCGGAATGGCTGGCGGAACGCTTGTCCCGGGAAGGCGACAAATTTGGAACGAGCGTCGGACTGAGCCGGGAAGGCACGCTGAAGCTCCAATGGAAGTGACAATCCGCCTTTTCGGTAGGAACCGCACTTCGCTGTGGGTCGCTCTTCTCTTAGGTAGGGCCCGCACTCCGCTGCGGGCCGCGCTCCTGGACGTCAGGGACGACATCCCTATCAGGCTGACGACCCGGACCTCGGCGACGACATCTCTATCTGCGAAAAACCAATGCGTTCGAATAAAAAAGGCCGGAAGGGAGGTTACCCTTCCGGCCTTGCCTAGTTTATCGCTCTATTGTAGCCGTTTTCGCTATTGAGCCGTTCGCATGAAGAGCTGGGCGGCCTCTTCAATGGAGAAGGTCGCCGGACTGCTTTGGTCACTGGTCTCCCACGGCCCCTCGACCGACGTTGCTGTCTGGAGCTCAGCCTCGGCCGCGTCCCAGGTGACGGTAATGGTCCCTTCGGACAGTGAGATCGACAATTCCGGTCCTTTCATCGGCGGAGCCTCAGCCGGCACGAAGGCCATGTAGTTGATGTCTTGATCGCCACTACCGCGCAGCCAGCGCAGCGTGTTGACCCCGCTCAACGTGACTGTCTCCCGGTTGTCAGGGTTGCCGACTTCATGCATCCGGTAGAAGATGGCGGTACCCCAATCACCCGATGCCGGACCTGAAAATTGGCCAAGGTCCTCGGTCGCTTGGTCTTCTTGCGTCGGATCGCTGGTCACTCGTTGCAGTGTCGCCATCGGATCCGATCCACCCGAAGAGATATGGGCAAAGACTTCATACGTCTGCTCCTCTTCCGGGAAGTCCCTGGTGTAGTTGTACCACTCCCCTTCGGAGGTCCAGCCGACCTTCCAGTTGTTCTCAACCAGGAAGCTGCCCCGATCTCGCTTGATCTCGGGTGAATTGAAGTCGACCGTGGCCGGACCGGGGACGTCGCCGGCATCGGCATCATCCCAGCGATACGGATTCAAATCGTCGGCTTCGGGACCGCCGCCACCGTCATCATTGAAGTCGACGCCATTGACGCCCTTTAGGCCTTCGTAGGCCCCGCCGTCATACGGTTCGCCCGTCGGCCCGCCATTGGCTCCTTCGATCCATTGACCTTCTTCGTAGTTGTAGTCCTCGTGCTCAATGAATCGCGTTCCCTCGACAAACTTGTTGCCGACGTCGAGGGTCGTGTCAAAGCTCCACTCAATTGTTTGGCTCTCCTCTCCAAAGTTGAAGCTCACCTCGACGTTCTGAGTCTCCAAGCTGTCAAACGGAGTTTCCGGAGTGAAGCTCACGGTTGTGGTGCCATCTTCCTTGGTCACGTCAGCGGTGACCTCGTTACCATTGATCGTCACCGTAACCGAGTCCGGATCAACCGGCTTACGCCCCGTATTGCCGTCCTGCAGCTTAAGCGTTACCGTCGAGTCATTTGCCACTGAGGTCGCGCCTTCACCCGGGCTTTGGGTAACCACACTCGGCTTGTCCTGGGGGGGTAGCGTCGACATCAGGAATTCTCCGGCGATCGAAGGGTCACCGTTTTCCGGCGGCTCTTCACCGGGTTTTTGCCAGGTGACTTCCATTCCATCTCCGCCACCGCCTTCGTTGAAGACTGCTTCAACGTAGTGGCGCTGGCCTGCTTCAAGCTGAATTGGGTCGGAGATATTCTCCGGATCCCCGGAATTGCGGCGATCGGTCCCGGTCCAGTTGCGGAATCCATTCCACTGAGGCTCGGAGGCAATCTGCTCGGCATTGGCCGGATCCTCATCCGTGCTCAGCCAAAGCTGCGAATTGTCATCGGAGCTCAGGTAGAAGGTGTACTCACCGGTTTCGGGTGGGACCAGCCATCCGCTCATGATCACCCCGTAGTTGTCGGCCACATCGCGCGGACTCTCGAAGATGCGGACCACAGTGCTGTTTTGGCTTGGATCTGTGCCGAACGGTTGCGCGCCTTCGGGCAGCTCGGACGGATCATCCCGCTGCGGGGGCGGCGTGTAGATGTCATCCTCGACGAAATTACCGTCGTGGAGGTACATCCGCCGTGACAGACCGCCGGTCGAAGTAACCCAAGTAAACCAAGTGGCTTGACCGTCGCTGACGGTGTTCGCATTTGAGGAGACGTCGGAAACGCCATTGACCGTCACGGTATACTCGGTCGCTTCGTCCTGCATCGATGTCTCCAACAGGACGGTTTGCCCATCCTCCATTAGTGTCGCGCCGTTGACGCTTATTCCCTCGATGCTGTAATTATCGGTATTCTCAGCGCTGTCGGTTGTCACTTCCTCGGAGAAGGTCAGCTCGACGGTTTGAAACGACGGATCCGGCGCTTCGGCGTTTGCCACTGAAGGCGGCGTGGTGTCCTCGGTAACCGTCAGCGTGACTTGATCGCTTGTCAGCCGCTCAAACGTGCCGTCGACGTTGAAGACGTCCACCGAGAACGTCGTGCCGTTATCTTCAAGCGCCACCTCATCAAGCGTGAGCGAGGAAGCGGTTTCGCCTTCCATCGGCTCCCCATTGCGAAACCATTGGTAGCCGATGCCCACAGGGGGTGTTCCGCTTGCCTCAATCGAGAAGGTTGCAGAACGCAGCTCGGTTACGGTTTGGTCACTCGGCTGCTCGGTAATGGTTAACGGTCCGGCGATCGGCTCGGCAAACTCGCCCGGGTTTCCACCCTCGGCAAGCCCTGTGAGTGCCTCTGAACCTAGCGGCGCTTCAAAGATGGCGAATTCATCCAGAACACCGGCAAGGCTGTTTCCGCCGGCGCCGTCGCCGCCGATTACCATTTCAGTGAAGTCGGTCGGCAACGGACCCGGATTCGTTCCTTCCAGGAAGAGCTCCCCGTCAATCCAGATCTGCTTGGTGTCGCCATCCTTCACGAAGGCATAGTGATGCCAATCCATGAAGAAGTCCGAAGAGGCGTCATTGAAGTCGCTGATTGGGGCATTGATCCGCGTGTCGCCCCCGCAACACCCAGCCGTATCAAAGAAGATGTTGTTATTGCTCCACGGAACGTGCGCTTGAGCACCACGATTCCCCGAACCGGTGCTCGGCGAGACCATCCAGAATGACGAGCTATTCACGATCTCATCCAGGTTCTGCCAGAAGGAGACGGTCATCTGATTTCGCTCGCCCAAGGCGTTCAGAAAGCTTGCATTCTCAACTCGCGCCATTTGACCATCGCCGCTCACATCCAGAGCCCGGTCACCGGATTCGCCACTGTGGCCGCTTCCGGTACTGCCGATTTGAGCCCCGCCTTCGAATTCCGCCTCGGCGCCCCGGACGTTGTCCACGGTGACGTTTTCGCTATCCGTGTCGAAGTCCCAGAACGCCAATAGGAGCGTCCGGAAGGAGACATCCAGAGTTGCCTCGTCCATCTCGTTGGCGGCCGAGCTCTGGTCCTTGACCCCGCTCACCGTCACCTCAAGGGGGTCGGTGGTGTATTGGCTGACATCCAAAAGGACGCTGGTTTCTCCCGGCCTTAGGCTCGCCCCATTGATCGTGAGGTCTTGCCCGGAGAAGGAATAATTCGCGGTATCGGTCGCGGAGGCCTGTTCCACGGCCTCGGAAAATTGGACAATGATGCCGTGTGGATCACCCGACCCACGGGCCGAGCTGGCAACCGGCGCCGTCTCATCCGGGATGATCTCGACAGTCACCGTATCGGTCGTCGTCTCCCCTTCACTGTTGGAAATTTCCAGTGTGTAATCGGCGGTGAGCTCACCGTCAACCGTGCCCGTGACCTCAATCGAAGAATTCACTGCGCCTTCGACCGGCTCGCCGTTTTTCATCCATTGATAACTCACCGGTGGCGAGGCGTCGACGGCGGCCGACAAGACTGCGGTTTCGTTCTCCTTGACCGTCGTGTCGGTCGGTTGCTGTGTCACGGTCGGCGCTGTGCCTGACTCAACGAAGCGTTGGACAAAAGGCGATCCAATCACTTCCGGCTCCGGCATGCCCGGCCCGGTCCAGCCGACTTGCCACCAGTCACCGCCGGTCGCCTCTTTATGGAGCACCCGAAAGAAGTATTGGGTCCCTTTCTCAAGCATGATCGGCTCTGAGCTCCGAATGCCGTCGTCGACAAACGCATCGCAGCAATCTTCTCCCGGAACTCTGGCCACCACTTCGGCTCCCGATTGCGAGGCCCCGCTCGAATTCAGCTCGAATTGACCGCCGTCATCAGCGCGAATAAAAAACTTGTATTCGCCATCGGCGGGAACCTCCAAAAAGCCACGAGCTCGACTGCCGTAATTGTCCCCGGCAAAGTCGGTCTCTTCGAATGGATCCGGGAACTGCAAGCCGGAGCTTAACGGGGCCACACCGGTCTCGGGTCTTTGCGAAGTCAAGGTTGGATCCGCCGGAAAGGCGGGTGCCGAAGTCAAGTTTTCGATTAATGGCCCTTCGATGGCTCCCCCTGTGCCGAATCCTCCATAAAGGGCGATATCGATGGTGCCCCCACGGGCGAGGGTCGGTCCACACATGAGGAGGCCCGCCGCCGCAAGGCAGATGCCTACTCTCTCAAAGTACCGTCTTGGTTTCATATTGCATTACTCTCTCTTCTCGCTGTTTTGGTCTTCGGTTTTTGACAGCCCCGACAGCGCCTCCCAGCGCCATCTTTACCCTCCTTCGGTAAGTCGTAACCGAGCGGATAGGCCACACTCCCTCCCTTCGTGCCTGAATACGGCTCATACACTTTTGTTGAGGAGTGCTTGCGCTCTCTTCCAAACGGTTACTGTTGGCGAGAAGACCAAAATTATTTTGTCATGGCAATAAAAAAATTGGGTGGGTTTATTCGAACGTCAGGTCATGAGAACGTGCTTGTCGCTTCCATCGGGTCATCCTCTGTCCATCCCCTACCACCCTCCCCGTGACCTGATAGGGACGCCGTCCTCGGCGTCCATCCTCTTCATCCTGCAGACCACCGGACCAACCGCGCCGCTGACATCCTCTCCCTTTTGGAAGGGGGAGGTTTCGTTCCAGCCCTGAAAGGGCGACTCAATGTAGCCTAGGGCAAGCGCAGCGGCGCCCTAGGTAAACAGGCTTGCACCCTGAAGGGGTGCGTCAATCCCGGCATTGCCCTCTCTTCGCGGCCCCCTGAAACCAGGGCAATATCCGGGGGAAAACCTGGACGCCGGGGACGACGTCCCTATCAGGGAGGGGGAAGGGCTCTAGGGTAACCCATAAGCCTGAATAATGACGTCCAACCGATCGCCGGCTCGGTTCTTTCCCGACCCTAATCGGGGCTGATCTTTCCAGCCACACCGACCGATCCTCCCTTGCAACCATGGCAATTCCGTGCAACTTAGTGTGGAGTACGTGGGCGATTGGCGCAGCGGCTAGCGCAACTGCCTTACACGCAGCAGGTCGCAGGTTCGAGTCCTGCATCGCCCACCATTTGCTCCAGAAATTTTCAGAGGTGGACCCCCTCACGTTCCTTCTTTCCTCTCGGCCTTCGCCCTACGCCCTACGCCCTACGGCGAAACGGATTGACAATCCGAACAGAGTTAATCAGTTGCCCGTCATTCAGCTCCTCGGTCAAGAGCTCTTCACATTGAGCCACCCGCGCGCAAGCCAGAATAAGACTATCCCAAAAGCTGATCTGATTTCCCACCGAGATATCGATGGCCTCCTCGATCAATCGAGATGACACCGTGACCAATTCGAGATTCTGCCACTTGCGAACCTGGCGTTTGGCGTCAGCGGCACCAAATCCCAGCTTGGTGGTGACGACGACATAGTACTCCTGCAAAACTTGCGTCGATATGACGCCCGTCTGGGACTTCGCCCGATCTCTGAGCAACTCCCGGGCAATCCCTTGCTTCCCAGGGTTTCCGCGGTCACCGGCATAGGCCAGGACGTTCGTGTCGAGAAATGCCTTGGCCATGCTATGCCTCCCGACTCTCTGTTTCAGGCGGCCACTCGATGCGCCCGTCATATAGCTCGGTCCGTTTCCACCGCGTCCCTTCCGCAGCGGCTGTCGTGGCCTGGTCCATTTCCTCAAAAAGCTCGTCCAGCCACCTCTCACCCTCACCTATCTGCACAGTTCGAGCGAGAAATTCGCGCACCATCCGATTGACCGTCGTGTTGTGACGGAAAGCATATTCTCGCGCCGCCTCCAATGTCTTTTCGTCAACCGACAGTGTTAAATTCTTCATGAACACATATTACGTGTGCACATTTCCTGTGTCAAAATAGTAGTGGCCATTTCCATTGTTTTCGGTCCAAGGGACCTGTGACGAGGCGTTGGGCTCGAGGCGTCGATGCGGAAAAGATTCCCCCCATTCGCCATGGTTCGGCGGATCAAAGTCAGCGCCGCCGAAAGCGGTAGCGCAATGCTGTTGTGGTAGACCGCACTCCGCTTCGGTCCGCGCGTTTCCTTATGTGACGCGATCCAAAGCCGCCGAGGCAAGGGAGCCTGAGCGTATCACCACTGTCGCGAGGAAAGTGGAGGCAGATGTTGCCGCTTCCGTGATAGTACTGTTGAACCGGAGATCCACTTAACCGGAAGGCGGAACAAAAGGAATACGAAAGGCAGTACCGCTGGAACGCGGGATTGCTTGAACAGAAGAGCGGTGAAAGGACGCCAATAGAGAAAAAGGCTATTCGAATAGAAGGTCACGAAGGAGCGCGAAGAGGAAAAGCTTCGACACGGTGTTCTTAACGTCTGACCCTAGCGTCCTTTTGCGTGCTTCTATTCAAGGATTGCCAGGTTTCTTGTGGATTTGTTATCTCGTGTTGTACACTGCTGAACACCAACACTTATGAATTCAAGTGCCGTACGGCACTTCGACGGATTGGCGCCGTAGCGAAACGTCGTCCAACTCTTTCCCTTGGATCACGCCTTCCGTTCCTGGTAGCGGGTCATCAGAACCGCCTCTCCCACACTCTTGAATCACCGTTCGGGTTAAGCTGTAAGCATCGATCCCATCTTTCTCTAAGGAAAAATCTTATTTTTTGCCTTTACAACCTGCTGGTGCTTCATACATAAATCACTCGGAATCATTTAAGCGAGGAGAGAACGTTGTCAGAGGAAGGAGGTAACGTGTCGCTAAAAAGCGAAGATCGGACGAAGGAGGCGGACATGGGTGAAATGAGCTCGATCGCTGCCGCTGAGGCGGTGGGCGGGATGGAAGGGTCGCCGGGGTCCCGCTCGGAAGCCTTGGATCCCGAGGAGAAACAGGAGTTGGTCCAACACGAAAAGGTTATTGCCAGGGGACTGGGGACCTTCTTCCAAGTTGGGATTGCGCTCAGCGAGATCAAGAAAAAGGAACTCTACCGTGAGGAATACTCCACCTTTCAGGAATACTGCAGATTCCGGTGGAACTTCCAACGCAATTATGCCGTCCGACTGATTCGGGCGGCCGACATCACCCAAACTCTAAAGGAGGAAGGCAACTTTGAAATCCTTCCACAGACTGAATTCGAAGCGCGCGAGCTTAGTGGCGTGAGTAAAAATGGGCTTTTGGAAGGTTGGCGCAAGCTTTTAAACGAGACGGGCAATCAGGTGCCAAGGCCGGAGCAGATTAAGGAATACCTTGCGCCCTATAAAAAGGCGAGAAGGCGCGGCAAAAAGGCCGACCCAAGTCCAAAATCCGTCCCGGAAGAGCCGCCCAAGTCGGCCGAGGAAGCGGAGTCGTTGTTGTTTGATGCGCAAAAGCGTCTGAAACGGTTCAAAAAGAATGCCACAGACTCTGACTCCGACATGGCGATGGCGTTGGGAGAGCTTTCCCAGATTCGCAAGTTCTTGAAAGGACTCGCCCAGGAGGCCCGCAAAAATAGCTGATCAGCCGCTGAAAAGCGCAAAATCCGAAACAATATGGAGAGGGCCAAGCGCCATTGGACCCTGTTGTGGCAGGGGCCGCACTCCGTTGCGGTCCGCCCCTTCGCCTACGTGCAGCACTCAACGGGGTAAGGAGCGACGACCAGACGAACGAATGAAACCCCACAGAAAGCGGATTTCACAAATCCGCGCGCACGCGACCGCCTTACCCCAGTGGGCATTCGAGCGGACCTCCGACCTCTGACCCGGTCTGTCTTGATGCTTGAGGTGTTATGCCGTATGTGAAAAATGTATCGTGACAGAGAGGAAACCCCGAACTGGCAGGGGGCAGTCAAACGGACGGGTGGCAAGCGGTCGTGTTACCATAACGTTTTCCTCAAAAGCCAATGGTCGGGTTATTCGCCGAGCACCGCTCAAACGTACCTGTACTGCCAAGGAATATGAAAAGGCCCTCCGACACGCATTGAAAGCCCAAAATCTCCTGCCGAATGGACCGAAGGGTGGCGACCGAAAGCTTTCGGCGCCTAAACGACAAGCCAAGCTTGCAACAAAGGTGACGGTAACCCGTCCGACTAAGTCAAAGCGTGCAGGTTCCGCGAAATCATAAGATCCCTCGGTGTCAGGCGGTACTTATAACTATTCCGTCTTCATCAATTGTCCTTTTGACTCGGAATATCAGTGCTTGTTCCGAGCGATCGTTTTTTGCTGTGATGTCCCATTCGAGGTAAAGAACCCGTTTTCTGATTCAGAGGAGGTCAAGCGTCACTGGACCCGCTCAGGCGAAGCTATCTCAAGGTGGCTGGAGCATCCTGCTCCAGAATCCTTCCGATTGCCGCTCGCTCCTCGCGGATGCCGCTGGGGAGATTCCACCGCGAAGAGCTCGGATTTCACGCATCGGGAGGCACAGCGAGGCACTGCACTCGTCTGCGCTCCAGCTTCTGCTACGCCGATACTCCGGCACCCAAGTGCTCCACTACTCGGCGTGCCCTGCGCTCCGGATCAGCGAAGATTAGCGTTGATTAGCGGTTCGAAAAAAGACTCCCTGTGCCGGGATTGACCCTATCACTGCTCACGCCGTGCTCAACGGTCACCGGCGGTGAAACAAACCTCTTTTTTGCGCCCGCGTTTTTGCGGTTGACCTCACGTCGGTCGTTCCAATGAGACATCAATGTCTCATCGCCTTTGGGATGGCCCTTTACATCTTGCGCCCCTCTGACCCGCAGCGTGTCTGCTCTTTAACCCATAACGGATAACGTGCCCCAGGCACCCCCTTAACCGCACCCCTCCGTCCGCCCTGCCGATCCTTCGCCCTTCGCTCCATGCTCTCCGCTCTCCGCTCTCCGCTCTCCGCTCCTCGTGACGCCAAG
>JAHEOI010000258.1 GCA_018610125.1 Verrucomicrobiota bacterium | reverse complement strand
GGGTCGGCAGTCCTCTGCCGACCGTTTCCGCGGGCCTGATAAGGACGTCGTCCCCGACGTCCAGGAGCGGACTGCAGCGGAGTGCAGTCCCTACCACAACGGGGTAGGGTCGGCAGTCCTCTGCCGACCGTTTCCGCGGGCCTGATAAGGGCGTCGTCCCCGACGTCCACGCGGACTGCAGCGGAGTGCAGTCCCTACCACAACGGAGGTAGGGTCGGCAGTCCTCTGCCGACCGTTTTCTCGGGCCAGTGGCATCACCAGACGAACTTATTGGTCTCGGCTGGGTGCAGATAGCGATTGTACGACGGCTGATTATGGCGGAGTGGGACTCCCTCACGTGTCCAACCGTCGCGGCGGCGCTGCTTCGGCATTTGGTCCTGGGTGCGAATCCGCCAATTGTCGAGAAGTGTTCGAAGGTGGTTGCGCTTACGTCGGTATTTGTCTTGGTGGATCCTATTGCGGAGCTCGTTGGGATCCTGCTCCAAGTCATAAAATTCCTCGAAGGGGCGCTTAGGTCGAAAAAGCTTGCTTTGAGCCTTGGTCAGTTGTCCGGAGGACTTCATTTCGAGCATCCCCCGCCAGGTGCGGCTGTCAATCGAATCAACTGAATTCCATAGGGGGGTATCCCAATAGTAATTCCGGATTAGCTTGAATCGCTCGGTCCGGACGGCCCGCGTAAATTTCTCATAGCCATGCCAATTGGCCTCTGCGAAGACCGCATTTCGGGCCGAGACATGGGGGTATCGCCACATCGGCAGGATATTCTTGCCTTGCATCGTGGTCTGCTGGATGCCGATGATCGATAAGAGGGTGGGGGCGATATCAATACTGCTGACAAGGTGTCGCTGAACGCTCCCCGCGGGTACTCGGCCCGGCCACCAAACGATGAGAGGTGTCCGGATGCCGGAGTCATAGAGGGTGGTCTTGGCCCGAGGGAAAGGCATCCCGTTGTCGCTCATATAGATTATAATCGTGTTGTCGAGAACGCCGGCACTGGCCATCTCTTTACGGATCAGCCCGACTTTGGCGTCAAACCGCGAGATCTCATCGTAATAAAGGGCCAGATCGCGTTGGATAGCCGGATGCTCCGGCAAATAGGGCGGTACCGGCACATTGTCCGGGTCATGAGGCGGGGTAAGGGTCCCTTCCTGATAGGGACGATGAGGGTCCTTGGAAGCAATCCAGAGGAAAAAGGGCTCATCTTGAGGCCGATTGTCAAAGACTTTGAGGGTTTCGTCCGCCATGACCCCCGCCGAGCACTCGACGACGGTGTCCCAGTTGGTCTTCTCAGCCTCGCCAAGATTCCATTTGCCAACTGAAGCGCAGTAGTAGCCGTTTTGCTCAAGGTAATAAGCGAGGCTCTTTTGACTTGACGGGAGAGGTTGATGGAGGTCCTCGGCCCCGGTGTTATGGGGATAGCGCCCTGTGAGGATGCTTGCTCGACTCGGACTGCATGATGAGGTCGTCAAGAAGGCGTTGGTGAACCGCATGCCTTCTCGAGCCAACTGATCGAGATTGGGTGTGCGGATCGCATCATTCCCATAGCATCCGAGGTCATTCGCACCGTGGTCATCCGCCATGAAGAGGACGACATTGGGCCGGGAATTGGTCCGGGAGCGCTTGCGGAAGTACGCTGAGTCAAACGAGCTGGGAAATCGATTGGTAGAGGTGTTGGTATTGGTGCTGGTTTGAGATTGGTTTTGATAAGAGGAGGAGCTGGTGCCGGTGTTTGTTGACGTCCCTGTCCCCGAGACGGCTCCCCAGGCCGGAACGTTGGTCAATACCAAAATGGCAGCCAGGAGGCCGCTCAAACCGAGCATGCGATTGTTAAATTGTCCTTGTGTTTCCATCATGTCGCTGTCCGATCTTCAGGTTCGCACGTAAGGTTGGATCAAGAATGAATTGCGTGTCTAGCTGATTTTTTTTGAGGATTCAACCGCCGTTAAAGTAAGTTCCGCTTGATTCTTTCCAAGTTTGGACGGCATTTTGCACCCTCGGGCTTTTTGAAATGAGCCTCTCAGACTTAAGTGAAGTAGGCTGAGGTTGACGATAAACATTCATGAAACGAACGCATCATTGTAACGAGCTTCGCTCGGAGCATATCGGGCAGAAAGTGACGTTGTGCGGTTGGGTCCATTCCCGGCGGGACTTTGGCGGGTTATTATTCCTCGATATCCGAGACCGAGAGGGTCGCACCCAGACGGTATTCGATCCGAACGAGCTTGATAAGGAGGTCGTTGAGCATGCTGCCGCGCTACATGCCGAGACCGTCGTCGCTGTTTCCGGGAGCGTGCGCGCCCGACCGGAAGGGACGAGCAATCCCAAGATCGACACCGGGGAGGTCGAGGTGGTGACCGAACGGCTCGAGGTCTTGAACCACGCGGATGTGCTGCCATTTCCTGTCGATGATCCGGAAGTGGCGGCCAAAGTGAACGAGGAATTACGGCTCCAGCATCGCTACCTCGATCTCCGACGCCCCGATATGGCGCGGAACCTCCGTTTGCGAAGCCGGATCGCCACAGCAACCCGCCAATATGTTGATGAAGAAGGCTTTTTAGAGCTGGAAACCCCGACCCTCTTCAAATCGACCCCGGAAGGGGCGCGCGAATTTGTTGTGCCGAGCCGGCTGCGTCCGGGTGAGTTCTATGCACTCCCGCAGTCGCCTCAACAATTCAAGCAGATCCTCATGGTCGCCGGTGTCGACAAATATTTTCAGCTTGCGCGCTGTTATCGGGACGAGGACTTGAGGGCGGACCGCCAGCCGGAGTTCACGCAAATCGACTTGGAGATGTCCTTTATTGAGCGGGAGGATATCTACCGTGTGGTCGAGGGGTTGATGCAACGGCTTTGGAAAACCGCGCTTGATTATGAGCTCCCCGAGCGCTTTCCAAGACTCTCCTATGTCGAGGCCATGAACCGGTATGGCACCGATAAGCCGGACACCCGATACGGAATGGAGCTGATCGACTTCTCGGAGACCTTTCAATCGACCGAATTCAAAGTTTTCCGAAGCGCCCTTGATTCGGACGGTGTCATCAAGGCGCTCAACGCCAAGGGGTTGGCCGATGTCACCCAAGGGCAGATGGAGACAATGACCGAATACGCCAAGAGCTTCGGCGCGAAAGGGTTGGCTTACATCAAGGTCGAAGGTGGGGAATGGAAGTCGCCCATCGTCAAGTTTTTCAACCAGGAAGAGAAAGAGGCCCTTACCGAGAAATTGGGCATCGAAGAAGGGGACTTGATCCTCTTTGCGGCGGATCAATGGCAGAACGCCTGTGAGATCCTGGGAAGGATTCGCCTTTACTGTGCCGAGGTCCTCTCCAGCCAAGGGAAATTGCAAATCCCCGAAAATGTGTTTCACTTCCTTTGGGTTGAAGATTTTCCCTTGTTGAGCTTTGACCGTGAAGCGGGACGGTGGTATTCGAGTCATCATCCGTTTACGGCGCCTGTCGCAGAGGATATCCCGCTTTTAAAGAGTGATCCGAAACGGGTCCGTGGCCAGCACTACGACATTGTGGTAAACGGGGTCGAGCTTGGAGGCGGGTCGATTCGTATCCATCAGCGGGAGGTGCAGAAGACCGTATTTGAGGATATTCTTCAACTTTCCCCGGAAGTTGCGGAGGCTCGATTCGGTTACATGCTCGAGGCCTTTCGGTATGGCTGCCCACCGCATGGCGGGATCGCTATCGGATTCGATCGCTTGGTGGCCCTCCTCTGTGGCACCCACAGCATCCGGGACGTGATCGCCTTCCCCAAGACGGCCAAAGGCACGGACATGATGACGCAGGCACCCGCAGCCGTCGATCCAAAACAGCTTCGCGAGCTTCATCTCGAAGTTAAAGCCGCCAAGAAAAAGCGTGCCAACGAGTAAGTTTACCGCAACTTTGCCGCCGTTGGAGTGTAGAACATAAAGGCAATTTGTTTGCGCACGGATAGGCATGGCATTTCGATCAATTAAGGATATATTAGCAAAAGCGGACCTGGTCCCGCCCGAGAAGTTCCATACGTGGCGTAAGGAGTGGGAGGTGGCTGTCGAGAACGGGTCCCAAGAGACGTTGGTGGAGTTTTACGCCCGGGAGCAGGGGCTTTCGGAGGAGGTTTTCCTTCAACGTCTGGCCGAGGCGTTGGATTGGCCTTTCCTCGATTTGAGAAATGTGACCATCGATAACGAAACCCGCGAGAAGATTTCGACGAAGGTGGCCTTTCAGTTCAATGTTATCCCGACCCAGTACGAGGGTGGCGTCCTGCAAGTGACCGTGAGCAATCCCTTCGATACCGCGTTGTTGAATGCGGTCCAGTACGATGCCCAATGCCCGGTCCGGTTTGCTCTCGCCTCACGGGCCGAGATCGAGAAGGCGCTCAAGAAGTATTACGGCGTCGGTGCCGAGACCCTCGACGAGATCGAGGAGGAGGAACCGGTTGAGATCCTTTTTAGCGACGATAAGGAGATTACCGAGGGGGACCAGGATGCGAGCGTCATCAAGTTCGTCAATCAGGTGATCTGGGAGGCATTTAAGGACCGGGCAACGGACATCCATTTCGAGCCTTGGGAGGATGAGCTCCGGATACGGTATCGCATTGATGGCATTCTCCATCAGACGCCGATGCCGCCACAGCTCAAGAAATATCAGTCGGCGCTTGTTTCCCGAATCAAGGTGATGTCGGGAATGAACATCGCCGAAAAGCGCTTGCCGCAAGACGGTCGGATTAACGTTCGGATCAAGGGAGAGGAACTGGATATCCGGGTTTCGACCGTGCCGACGGTTTACGGAGAGAGTGTTTCGCTCCGCTTGTTGACCCGCGGCAAAATCTTCTTCGATCTCGATAAGCTCGGGTTCTCATATTGGCAGGAAAAGGCGATCCGGGATATTATCGTCAAGCCTTACGGCATCATGCTGGTGACCGGGCCGACCGGCTCCGGCAAATCGACCTCGCTCTATGCCTTCTTAAGCGCGATCAATTCCGTTCAAAAGCGAATTATCACGATCGAGGAGCCGGTGGAGTACGAGCTGAAAGGGATCAACCAGATCTCGGTGCGCTCGGACATCGGGCTCGATTTTGCGCGCGGTCTGCGCCATATACTGCGCCAGGATCCGAACGTGATCATGGTCGGTGAGATCCGCGATCTGGAAACTGCCGAGATCGCCATCCGCGCGGCGCTGACGGGGCACCTGGTGTTCAGCACGCTTCACACCAACGATGCCTCGAGTGCCTTTACCCGTTTAATCGATATGGGGATCGAGCCGTTCCTGGTGGCCTCATCCGTGGAGGCGATCATGGCCCAGCGGTTGGTTCGAACGATTTGTCCTCATTGCATCGAGGAAAAGAAGGTGGAAAAGGACTATTTAAGGAAGGTCGGATTTCCGGAGGACGAGATTGACACGACGACCTTTTACCACGGTGTCGGTTGCGAAGAATGCCGGCAGTTGGGTTACCAAGGACGTGTCGGGATCTATGAGCTGTTGCTCCTGGATGACAAGATACGTCCGCTCGTGCTCAATAACTCGCCGGCTTCGACGATTGCCCAGACGGCGGTACAATCCGGCATGAAGACACTGCGCCGAGATGGATGGGAAAAGGTCAAGGCGGGCACCACGACCATCGAAGAAGTGTTGCGAGTGACCCAAACCGAGGAGCATATGGGCGCGCTGGTAGGGGACTAGTCGCTCCGGGAGAAAGCAGTCGATCAACATGCGGAATCGTAGCGGTAGAAAATCAAGGATCCACGCTTGCAACATCGTTCGTACGGCGGACGGGAAATCCAAGGTCTGGAATTTTTCAGTCAATCAAGGCCAGCGGGTTAACTTGGTGACCGAGGAAAGCGTGCCGGAAACCGAGCCGCTTCCGCCGCGACTGGTCAAGCGAGATTGGCGTGCTTTGGTCAGGAATTGGGTCAATGTCGCTTGGCTGCCGGTGGATCAGGTGTTTCTGCGGGTTGTCCATCTCCCCACCGACGACCCGAACGAGGTGCACTCGATGGTTGAGCTTCAAATGGAGAAGCTCTCGCCATTGCCGACCAATCAGATCGTTTGGAGCTTTGAGATGCTCCCGAAGAAGGAGGAGAGGAACCTGACGGTGATCGTGGTCATCGTGTCCCGTAGTGTCGCCGAAAAGTTTCTCGGTCGGCTTGAGGGGCAGGGTTACCAGCCGGATCGACTCGAGGTCCCCTTCCTGCATCAATTGCTTTCCACCGAGATGCATCGGGATGGGGTCTGGATTTTTCCCGGCACCGAAGGGGTTGAAGCGAATTATTGCCTGATTGCCTGGTGGTTTGACGGCGCTTTGCAGAGCGTGAGCTTGCTTTATCTCGGTGAGCTGGAGAATTGGGCTGAAACGCTGGTCAAGAAAGTCGACCAGGTCGCCTGGGCGGGCGAGATTGAAGGCTGGCTGACGGGACCGTCCCAGTACCATCTGGTTGCCGACGAAGAACAGGAGGCGATCTGGCGCCCGGCTATTCAGAAATTGGTCGAGCTTGAGGTCGAGGTCGTCCGCCCGCTGCAGTCGCAGGAGCTGGCTTCGTACGACGCGCGTGAGGTGGCCCAAGGCAGAGAGCACGCCAATCTCCTGCCGGATGACTATGCCAACCGCTATCGACGGGAGTTTGTGGACAACCTCTGGATGCGCTCGCTCGGGGTGGTGGTTCTTGTCTACCTCGTCGGCGTGGTCGGGTATTTCGTCGCCCTCAATGTTCTTGAGTATCGCCTCGATCGAATCAACCAAAAGGTCGCCGCGATCAGCGGCAGCTACACCAATGCCATTCAGCTACAAGAGCAGACCGAAATCCTGCGTAATCAATTGAATTTACGGTTTGCCGCGCTGGATGCATGGAAGGCGGCGGTGGAGTCGTTGCCCGAAGGGATGACCTTCGACAACCTGCGATTTGAAGAGGGTGAGGTGTTGCGTTTGCGCGGCTCGGCTCAAAACAGCAAGAAGGCCAATGATTATGCAGCCAAATTGAGCCAGGCTTCAATCAATGGACGAAGGGTCTTTGAAAGCGTGGAGCCGCCGAGCACGCAGGTGCGGCAGGGAAAAGTGATCTGGCAATTGAAGTGCAATCTCAAGTTGCCGACCGAGAGCTGACGAGATAGAAGAAATGAACCGATTATTTGACAAGCTTAACTTACAGCCACAGGAGCGCAGGCTCGTCGTCCTGGTGGGAACGCTCGTCTTTGTCCTGCTGAATATCTGGTTTGTCTTCCCGCACTTCAATCGCTGGCAGGTCGTCAGCAATCAGCTCGAGTCGCAGCAGCTCAAATTGAGGCGCTATCGGCAGGCGACCAACTCAATCCCGAAGTACCGGCAGGAGCTCCGGGAGCTGCAGTCAGAGGGAAGCAAGATTAATCCCGAAATGCAGGCATTTCGCATGACCGAGACCATCCAGTCGATCGCCCATGCAAACAACGTGAGCGTGCCACGGCTGGGTAGTCCGGCGCCCGCCCGATCCACAGGGAAAACCAACCAGTTTTACGAGGAGCTGCAGGTGTCGGGGCGCGTCGTGGCTGACGAGCCGGAATTGGTGGATTTTCTTTATTCCTTGGGCACCAATAGCTCAATGGTTCGGGTCAGAAGCCTGATCGTCACACCACAAAGCCAAAACACGAACCTCGAGGCCCGTCTGACCTTGGTGGCAAGCTATCAAAAGAAGGCACCCGCAAGCGGTGCCGCCGAAACGACTCAAACCGCAAAGAGCACGCAATGATCAGTAAGCAGCGGATTTCAACCGTAACAGGGATTTCAATCTTTCTCCTATTGGGTGGCCTGGGACTTCCGGCCTATTCCCAGGAACCGGAATCCAAATCAGCCAAGGCCGAGCCTGAATCGACGGCCGAGGAGAAAGGGCAATCCGAGAAGGCGAAGTCGAAGAGCTCGGAAAAGCCGTCGAAAGGGAAAGAGTCCGAAGAGGCCGATGCCGACCAGCCAAGCATTGAAGAGCTCGAAAAGCAGCTCCCGCCCGACATCAAGATTCCGAAGGATGCCAAGAATCGCGAGGAGGTGATCCGAGCACTGGTTCGAGAGCAGGAGCGACAAAAGGCCGCTTCGACCAATGCCGGCGCTTCGGCCGAGAAGCCCGACGAAGCGGCGGCCTCGGGC
>JAHEOI010000257.1 GCA_018610125.1 Verrucomicrobiota bacterium | reverse complement strand
GTCAGCGTCCGGTCGCCCGTCGCGCCCATCGTCTCCCAAATCGTTTTCCGAGCTCCCTGAGAAAGCCTTAACGGGATGCTCCGAATCGTCTTTAAATTCGCGGTGATGTCGTCGCCCGTCGTTCCGTCACCACGCGTGGCGCCAAGCTGCAGCACCCCGTCCTCATACCGCAATGTCACCGCCACGCCATCCAGCTTCGGCTCCACCACCCAGACCAAATCCTCGTTGGGCAATAACCGTTGCACCCGTGTCACAAACTGGCGTACCTCATCCTGGGAATAGGTGTTGTCCAGGCTGAACATGGGAGCCGCGTGCCGAACCGACTTGAACTCGGTCAACGGCTGCCCGCCAACCCGCTGCGTTGGCGAATCCGGCGTGACCAAATCCGGATATTGCCGCTCAAGCTCTTGGAGCTCGTGGTACAGCCGATCGTACTCTTGGTCGCTAATCTTCGGCTCGGCGAGCACGTAGTACGCGTAGTCGTGCGCTTGGATTTCGTCCACAAGCTCCGCATGCCGTGCTTTCGCTTTCCCGTAGGCCATCATAATCACCTTATTCGGATGAGCGGCTTAAAGCACGCCCAAATTTTCGACGTAAGCACCAGCGAGGCAGAGCCTCCGACCATTCGAGGCATGAGTGCGATCAAGGTCAGCAGGGGACTGCCGACCCTACCACCGCTGTTGCGGTAGGGACCGCACTCCGCTGCGGTCCGCTGCCTTCGCCTGTGGGAAAGCACCGTCAAAACTTGACTCAAAAACATCAAATTTGCTTTGTTCAAGGAATCTAGCGAGGCGTTGCCTCAGACCGCCAAGGCATGCGGGCTTTCTACGCCACCAGACCGCATCCAATGTTTTCTGTCTACGCCTCGCCACAGATTCTTTGGGCTCTTTACGGATCACGCGTCGCGCGATAAAATAAGGTCCATGGATCGGGCTGACCTTAACTCCCGGCGTGCGACCGTGGAAGACTTACCCGGTCTTCAATCGTTGTGGCATGCATTGGGCCTGCCGGTCGATGAGCTTGAAAAGCGGCTCACCGATTTCCACGTGGTCGCTGACAATCAAGGGCAGATAATTGGGGCCATCGGGCTCGAGATTTCCGGACAATTCGGGAAGCTCCACTCAGAGGCCCTGGCAGAAACCGATCAGCCGGACATGGTCCGCGATCTCTTATGGCAGCGGATCGAAATGGTCTCGCGCTATCGCGGGCTTGTGCGCCTTTGGACCGCCCTCTCCGACCCTTTTTGGCACAATGCGGGTTTCCAAGAGTCGACCGACAGCGAGCGAGGCAGGCTTCCCTCGGACTTCGGTTCCGCCGATCAGTCTTGGCGAACCCTTAAGCTCCGCGACGAGCGGGCCCTGGACGGGGCATTGGAAAAGGAGATCCAGCTCTTCAAGATCCAAAACCAAGAGCAGAATGAAAAGATCGCACGCAATGCCAAGGTGCTGCGGGCGGTCGCGATCCTCCTTGGCGTCCTTCTCTTCCTGGTGGTCATTCTTGGGGTGGTGCTCCTGTTTCAAATGAAGCCGGAATCGCCTTAGGGTCTCGAAACAACCGCCTTGAAAAACGAACGAATACCGGTCAAAATAAGGATATATGAAAATTGGATCGAGAGTATGGAGCAATTTGGCAGCCGGTTTGTTGGTGATGATGGGGATGGTGCCGTCGGCGCTTGCGCATGGCCTTTCGGGAGACGCCCACCTGACCGACAGGCTACTTCATCCGATCTTTGGAGGACACCATATCCTGGTCAACTTGGCCGTCGTGCTCGCCGCGACCGGAACGCTGATGATTGTTGCCACCGCGGCCCATCAGCTCACCCGCCGCAATAGCAATAGGTCCGCTTTCTGGATCCGCTTGGCCGGGTCAAGCGTCGCGATCACGGGCGCGTTCCTTGGAGTGCTCGTAGCCGCTTGACGACCTCCTCCACTTGCCACCGACTACCAGGGAACCAAAAACGGACGATACGATTCGTATCGATGAGATACGTCCGCATCGTGTGAGGCAACGCATTCGTCTCGCCCGTTGCGGCATCCCATTTCACCGTCACCTGAAACCGTGAAGCAAGATTGGTGATCGTCCCTTTTGGACCGGTCCAAAATTCCCATCCGCCGTAATCGACATTATAATCCCGCCCGTATTCCTTCAGGATGCCCGGTTTGTCATGCTCGGGATCAAGGGTGATCAAAATGAATCGGGAGGAGTTCTTGGCCTTGGCATCCCCATTGGAGTTAAGCCGCTTTTGCACTTCGCGCACTTTTTGGGTTATCCGGGGACACATGGTCGCCATTGGACACCGCGTGTAGATGAAGCTCACCAAAAGCGGCTGCTTGGGCGCGGTTTTGAAGGACACCGGCTCGCCTTCCTGGTTGACAAGCCCTTTATCGGAGAAGTCAGCGACGGATGTTCCGATCAAAGGCCCCTTGTCATGAGGCAATTCCGCCGGAGTCGCCGATTCGGCCTTGCCGTAGCTAACGTCCTTGACGGGGGCGTCTTCCCCGGTTTTCGATCCCCTACACCCGGCGAGTAACATCGGCAGCACGCCGCCAATGATTATTACCATCTTCCATCTCGTCATGATTTTCACTGGACTTCCATCCTTTCCAAATCTTTAATAGTCTAAAGTTCTCAGCAATGGCAGAAGGGTGCCCTCTCAGGTATCTCCGGCGTTTGACCGCCAAAACAGAGACGCGCTACCCTGCCATCTGGAACAGAAAAATGGGCACCTGCAACCCGGGCCAGGAGAGTTATGAGACGATTCACACACGCCATCGTTACCGCTTTAATATGCATCGTCGCGGGCAATCTGTCAGCCGCAACGGCCGGGCCCTTAACGGTGCTCCCCGAGACGCTCGAAAATGGGGCCACCCCGCCCGAGATGATGGCAACCTACCTGAGCCAAAAGGCGAAAAAGGCTTTCTCGCAATGGGAGCAGGAGTATGAAAACCGCGAGAGTCGCGAGGCGATACGCGCCTATCAGGAACGGATGCAACAGTTTTTCCGGAAAGCGATCGGGGGACTGCCGGAAAGGACACCGCTCAATGCCCGAATCACCGGCCGGCTGGAAGGCAAGGGATTCGAGGTGCAAAACGTTCTCTTTGAAAGCCAACCGGACCATTATGTCAGTGGCAACCTCTATCTACCGAGCTCGTCTCGATTCTCTCCCCCGTATCCGGGGGTGGTCGTCGCTTGCGGTCATTCGTCCAACGGTAAAGCCTACGAGATGTATCAAAAGGCCACCGCCCTGCTCGCCCTCCACGGAATCGCCGGCTTCATTTTTGATCCGATTTGCCAGGGAGAGCGCAATCAGTTGTTAAATGAGAAAGGGGAAGCGGTCATCTCCGGATCGACGACAGGGCATACGCTGATCGGCCTCGGATCGATGCTGCTGGGACGCAACACCGCGCGCTTTGAGATTTGGGATGGGATGCGCGCGATCGATTATCTCCAATCGCGAAGCGAGGTTGATGGGGACCGAATCGGTTTTATGGGAAACAGCGGCGGCGGGACCCAAACCGCGTATATGATGGCCCTGGATGACCGCATCAAAGCCGCGTCGCCATCCTGCTATATCACCAGTTTCGACCGACTCCTTGCCACGATCGGTCCTCAGGATGCGGAGCAGGTGGTCCATAATCAGATCGGGTTCGGAATGGACCACGCCGATTACCTCATGATGCAGGCGCCGGTGCCAATCCTTGTCTGTGCCGCGACCCAGGACTTCTTCGATATTCGAGGGACTTGGAGCTCATTTCGCTATGGCAAACGGCTTTACACCCGGCTCGGCTATCCGGAGCGGATCTCAATCGCCGAAAACGACGCCGAGCATGGTTATCGGCAGCCGTTACGAGAGGCCGCCGTGCATTGGATGCAGCGATGGCTGGCCGGTCGCGACAAGTCGGTCTCCGAGCCGGATATAACCCCCTTTCCCGAAAAGGAACTGTGGTGCACTCCCAATGGTCAAACATTGTTGCTCGATGGGGCAAAGTCGGCATTTGATCTCAACATCGAATACAACAATGCGCTTCAAGAGGAGCGAGCCCGACTTTGGGCCACCAACAAGTCAAAGGCCTTGGATTCCATACGTCGGATTGCCGGCATCCAAGAGCTCGATCAGCTACCCAAGCCTACGGTCAAGCATGGCGAGACATTGCAGCATGAAGGGTATCGGGTTGAAAAGCTTGTCTTCAAACCGGAGTCGGGCATTTACCTCCCCGCGATCCATTGCACGCCCTCGAACGACCGCCAGGTCACCGGCAAGACCCTGCTCCTCCACGAAGAAGGATTCGCCAAGGCTGCTCAGTCGGGCAATACCATTGACCGACTTATCAAAAAGGGCCGGGAAGTCCTCGCGATCGATGTTCGCGGGGTCGGCGAGACGGAACCGGACAAAAGGACCTGGTATCAACCCCGGTTCGGCGTCGATGGGCAGGACGTCGTGACCGCTTACCTTTTGGGCCGATCGTATATCGGGATGCGGGCGGAAGACACCCTCATGGCAGCCCGCTGGTTAAGCCGTCGCTCAACCTCCGAGGATCCGGATCCCGTCAACCTCGTGGCCGTCGGGCATGTCGCCCAGCCCGCTCTGCATGCGGCCGCGCTCGAGAGCGACCTCTTCCGCTCGGTCAGGCTGGAAAAGGCGCTGGTTTCATGGAGCAATTTGGTAAGCACCCCGGTGACTCAGGGCCAGCTTGTCAATGTCATCCATGGCGCCCTCGAGGTCTACGATCTGCCCCGGCTCCGAAAGCGCTTGGGCGATAAGCTGACCCACCTCAGCCTGGTCACGGCTAAAGGAAATTCAGTCGAGCAACTTCCCCCGGGTGAGTGAGGAATACGAAAAACTGAAAGCGCAGTACGAGCGCCTCGAGCTGCTATACCAGGTTAGTAACGTCATCCACTCCACGTTGGAGCCCGCCGAAGCGCTCCAATTGATCTTGCGAGAAACGGTCCGCTTAACACGCGCAACAAGCGGCTCGGTCGTCCTCGTCAATCCGAACACCGGCTTCCTCGAGATTCACTCCTCACTCGGCCTTTCCAATACCGCCTCGCAGCTCGAGCTTCGAGTCGGGCAGGGAATTACCGGTTGGGTGGCCCGGTATGGAAAGCCGGTCCGGCTCGACAACGCCCCGGATGACCCTCGTTACATTCCGGTTCGTTCCGCGGTCCTATCGGAGCTCGCGGTGCCGTTGGAGGTCAATGGCGAGGTGCGGGGAGTGATCAACGTCGACTCCGAGCAGAGGCACGCCTTTACCGCCGAAGATCAGCACCTGCTCGAGGAGCTCTCGGTCCAGGCCGCCAAAGTCATTCATCACACCTGGCTTTACGAGCAGCTCCGGGTAAAAGCCCAGCTCTTTGAGTCGCTAATCAGCGTTAGCCAAGCGATCAATTCGACATTGAACCTGGACGAGGCCTTGAAGGTGATCACCCGGGAGGCTTGCCAAATGATGGAGGCCAAGATGAGCTCGCTAAGGTTGCTCGGCGAGGACCAGGAATGGCTTGAGCTACGGGCCAGCTACGGCGCGGGAGCGGCCTACGCCGCAATCCCGCGTGTCAGTGCCACCGAAAGCATCATGGGCACGGTCATACGTCGCAAAAAGCCGCTTCAAGTCGAAGATGTCCAGACCTCGGGTCGTTACCAGCATGTCGAAATGGCCCGTCAAGAAGGTCTCGTGTCACTTTTAAGCGTGCCGCTTGTCTACCGCGGCAGGACGACCGGGGCCTTGAATGTCTATACCGGCAAAAAGCACCATTTTTCGAATGAGGAGATCCGCATCCTGGTCGCCCTTGCGGAGCTTTCGGCCATCGCGATAGAAAAAGCCCGGCTCTATGAGCGCCTCGTCGATGTCGAAGAGCAGCTCCGACAAAACGAAAAATTGTCGGCCTTGGGACTTTTGGCAGCCGAGGTCGCCCACGAGATCCGGAATCCGTTGACGATCATGCAGATGCTCTATCACTCGCTCAACCTTGACTTTCCGGAGTCCGATCCAAGAGCCAAGGATGCCGAAGTGATCCGGGCCAAAATGGACCATCTCAATAAGATCGTGGAACAGATCGTCGCGTTCGCACGAAATACCGAGCCGAAGCTCGAGTGGATCAACGTCAATGACCTCCTCGAGGATTTGACTCTCTTGACTCGGCACAAGCTGACCAATCAACAGATTGAATTGGTCAAAAATAGGGATCCCGACCTCCCTCGGATATCCGGCGACCCCAATCAGCTCGAGCAGGTCTTCCTCAACCTCATCCTCAACGCCGTCGATGCGATGCCCAACGGAGGCACCTTGACAATCTCGACCCGCCTGCCGCGTCAAAAAAAGCCAAACGCCCAAGCCAAGCGTATCGTCGTCGAATTCGCCGACACCGGCCACGGCATGTCGAAGGAACAACAGCAGAAGGCCTTCACTTCCCTTCTGGCCAGCTCGAAGGACTCCGGAACCGGCTTGGGGTTGGCGATCGTCTCCAAAATCGTCGAGGCCCATCGCGGTCGTGTCCAGGTCCGCTCCCAATCGGGCAAAGGCACCAAAATTCAAATCACCCTCCCGGTTCAGTAATCCAAGCAATTCCCCTCGCACGCCCGAGCGGATGGACACGGTCGGTCCCGCTCCCCTTAAGCCAACGTAGAGAGAGAACATTGAATCCGGACAAGTGGATTAGACGAACGGCACAGCTTGCACCGCCCTGGCGCCAATGAGATAACGGCCAATTTTTTCTTGAGCCATGACCGTCTCCTTCGGTATGCTGGACATATCCGTGAAAAAACAAGCTCCCTTTACCATAGCGTTGATATCGGCTGTCGCGATCACCATGCTCGCCGGGGCTTCACCCTCCTCGGCCGCCGAGCGTAGCGAGCCACCGAATATCTTGTTTGTCTTCATTGATGACATGGGCTGGGTGGACCCTGGCTGCTACGGCAATAACTTTGCCGAAACACCGAATATCGATCGACTTGCCGACGAAGGCGTCCGATTCACCGACTTCTACGCGGCCACTCCGGTCTGCTCCTCGACACGGTCAACAGTCCAAACCGGTCAGTATTCGGCACGGACCCGGATTACCGATTTTATCGCCGGGCACAATCGCCCTTATGACAAGCTTCTCCCGGCCGACATCGAGCATCACCTCGACAACGACGTCAAAACCATCGGGACAGTGCTTGCGAACGCCGGCTACGCCACCGGCTACTTTGGGAAATGGCACCTGGGCGGGGGACCCAAGCAAGGCCCCGAAGGACGCGGCTACCAGGTCACCGGAGAAGACATCCCCCAAGAGCGTCGCGTCCCCGACCAAAACGATCCCAAGGACATGCGGACCATCACGAACGCAGGCAAGTGGTTCATCGAAGAGCACCAGAATGAGCCTTGGTTCCTCACGCTATCCCATCACGCACTCCATATCCCCCTCGAGGCCTATAAGCCGACAATCGAGAAATACCGGCAAAAGCGCAACACCACCGGCCACTACCACAATCCCGATTACGCCGCGATGCTTGCCGACCTCGATCGCGAGATGGGACGCATCCTGCATCAGCTCGATGAACTGGGCCTGCGCGAAAACACGGTTGTCGTCTTCACCTCCGATAATGGCGGACTCCACAAGCACTATCTCGGCGTCGGTGATCAGGCAATGTCCAACAAGCCTCTGCGAGGCCAAAAGGGCTCACTCTACGAGGGAGGGATCCGAGTACCGATGATCGTCCGCTGGCCCGGCAAAATTCCCTCTGGAAGCACTTGCCAAGAACCGACCACGACGGCCGACCTCCTGCCCACATTTTGCAATATCGCCGGAACCGAGCTTCCGAGCCAGCCCATTGATGGACTGGATATGACTCCGCTCCTTCGGGATCCCGACGCTTCCCTGAACCGAGAAGCCCTCTACTTTCACTATCCCCACTACCATCACACCGACCCGGTCGGCGCTATCCGGGTCGGTCATTGGAAGCTCATCGAGCATTTCGATGATGGGGCCATCGAGCTTTACAACCTGGACAAAGACCTCGACGAATCCGACAACCGGGCCGACGACAAGCCCCAGCTTGCCCGAAAACTGCGACAACGCCTCGTCGGCTGGCGTGACGGCATCGATGCCCGAATGCCCCAGCCGAACCCCGATTACGATCCGGAAAAAGCCGGCACGTTCTACCGCGGTAACGCCGAGCCTTTCGATCTCGAGAAAATACGCCAACGCTTCGAGCGACGCCGACAAAATCGCGACCATCCCATGCCGGGCAAGTAAGCTGTGTCAGGAGGGGTCAGTCAAAAATTTCTGACAAACCTCATTCTAATGCCATCTCGTTCCGCCTTCTGGCCTGCAAGCGGTAGATTTTTCGTGTGGGCTATGGTATAAAGTTGACTTATAAGATAAGCAATCGAGCCATTATGTCCATCGCAAGAGCAGGCACTTACCGAACGACCGTCTATTTTGGGCTGGCCATATTCCTTTTGATCAGCACGGTCTCCGGGTAAAACAACCGAAGCCGGTTTCTGTGATGACGGTTGAGAAGCAACTGCTGCACCGGGAGGTACGCTTGAGCGGGTCAGTCATGACGGCCCACTTTTCCCACGTTTCGGCCGAGGTCGCGGGACTAATCGACCGGCTTGAGATTGAGGAAGGCGATTCCGTGGAATCCGGGGAAGTCCTCTGCTCGCTGGACCCCACCGTCAGGCGACACGAGCTTGAAGGGGCGCGTGCCGAGCTGGCCGCCACCAAGGCACGTCTGAGTGAGAGCAAACGCTTGCTAAGAGAAGCGCGTAGCCTCTCGAAAGATAAAATCGTCCCCCAAACAGAGCTTGCCGCCAAACGGGCCAAGGTCGAAATCTTGAGGGCCAACTTACGGCGACAAAAGGCCGAAACGAATCGGATCCATGAGAGACGAAGACCTTCTGGCGTCTCAAGCATGGGAGCCGGCCGCCCACGGTCGAATCGTTGACGGTCGAGACCGGCTTAAGCTTCGACGGAAAAAAGGAAATCATTAGTAACCGTCTCAAACCGGGCGACCAAGTCGTAATACGGGGGAATGAAACACTCGAGCCAAATGCACCGGTCCGACTGGTGGATCCAATACCTTCAATCGCGGACGGGTCTGATGCGAATCGGCCCTCTGGAGAAGAGAGCGACGATCGATCCGATCCCGATCCTTCAGATTAACCCAAAAAGGAGCCCCTGACTTTGTTTCGTTTCTTTATCGAGCGTGGCGTCATACTGACGGTGGCCATTCTCATCATTTGCGTGATCGGGGTCGTCTCGATCTTTCGGGTCCCAGTGCAAATGATTCCGAACCTGCAAGTCACAACGATTTCGATTGTCACCCAATGGCCCGGCGCGACACCTCAGGATATCGAGAAAGAGATCATTGTCGAGCAGGAAGACTACCTTCAAGCAATCGCCGGGCTGAGACAAATGACTTCGGAAGCGCGGACGGGACAAGCATCGATCGAGCTGGAATTCAGTCCCGGTACCGACGTCCAGGAACCCTCATCAAAGTCAATAATGCCCCGGCCCAAGTCCCATCCTATCCCGAGAATGTCGACGAGCCGCGCATCCAGGCCTCCTCATTTTCGAACAACGCCTTTATCTATTACGCCGTCCAGCCATTGGACGGTAATCCAAAGGGCGTCGATATCGTCACGCGGCGCGACTTTGTCGAGGACCACGTTCAAACGGCGCTCGAGCGCGTGCCGGGTGTCTCCGAAGCCAGGATTGGCGGAGGCGCCAATCGACAGGTTCGCATCTACGTCAATCCCTCCAAGCTTGCCAAACGCCAAATCACGGTCGGCCGGCTCCGCCAAGCTCTACGCCAACGCAATGTCGATGTCTCCGGCGGGGATATCGACAGCGGAAAAAGGCGCTATCTTTTACGAACCCTTGGGCGCTTCGAATCGATTGACGCCATCGAGTTGGTTCGGCGGAACCTGGTTCTTGGGAGCCTCTCGGCCTGCGGCGTGCTTTACCTGTTCCTCAGATCCGTCTCTACGACGCTTCTCGGCGCCATCGGAATCCCGATCTGCACGATCGCCGCCTTCCTCGGCCTTTTGCTAATGGGACGCACGATCAACGTTATCTCCCTGGCGGGGATTGCGTTCGCGATCGGAATGACCCTGGACAACACGATTGTCGTGCTCGAGAATATCCACAGGCATCGATTCAAGGGCAAAGGTTGATTTCAAGCCGCCCTGGACGGGGTCAGCGAAGTCCGGGCTGCCGTGCTTGCCTCCACCTTAACCACCGTCTTTGTCTTCATTCCGATCCTCTTTATCCAACTCGAAGCCGGGCAGCTTTATTCGGACATCGCCATTGCCATCTCCGCTTCGATCCTTATGTCGATGGTTGTGGCCATTACTGTTATTCCTTCGGCGTCTGCACGTCTCTTGCGGTTGCCGAGCCCCCCCTCGCCCGAGACCTCGACGGCGGATCGGCCAACCCCCCGATTTGGACCGATGGCTTTGGGCTCCTCATTCGTGCAAAGAGTAACCGCGATCTTGACCTGGTTGATGCGAGGCACCTGGCGTCGCGTCGGTCTCATCCTCATTATCCTTGCCACGACCCTCGGTATCATCCAATACCTGACCCCGCGCGCGGAATACTTGCCTGAAGGCCAAGAGGCAAAAAATCTTCTCATTCATGTTCCCGCCGCCCGGTTACAATTTGAATGAGATGACCACCATTGGAGAGCGGATCGATCGTTACCTTGTCTCCCATATCGGCGACGATCCCCGTCGCTTCGCCCAAGGAAAATCAGAGGTGCCGGCCATCGAGACGATGTTCAGTCGCAAAGCCACCGATTCCCTCATGACAATCATCACAGTTACGTCACATGACCCAGTCGATGATTTGATTGATGTTACCAGTGACAAATTCAATTAGGTGCCTGGGATGATCTCTTTTTCGTCTCGCGGCTCGATCTTTTCCGGTAATCTGGGCGGCACAAGGAGCATCGACGTCGATATTTACGGTCCGGAGCTTGCCCCCATCTTTCAAGCAGGAGCCAAGGCCTTCGGTCGGGCGAATGCGATTTTCGATGACCCGCAACCTTCAAGTCTTTCCCTCGGCCACCCCCTGTTGGAAGTTCGTCCCGATTGGCGGCACGCCGCCGAGCTCGGGTTTCACGCCGACGAGCTTGGGTATCTGATATGGGCCTTTGCCGACGGTACATTCATCGATGAATTTTTCCTGGCCGATGACAAGATCGATATGTTCCTCTACAGCACGGAGGGAACGATCCAACACCCCGATGACCTCAATGACCTGACGATCTATTCACCCGGAGGGAAAACCCTCCCGCTCAGCGCGGTTGCTCGGGTCAAAGAGGAGGTCAATACGGGCACAATCCGTCGAGTCGACAGCCACCGCACCGTGACCCTTTCCATCGTTCCCCCGCTCGACGTTCACACAACTGTAGGAATGTGTCCCTCGCCTACTGATATCGTTGCCCTTGTTGGCCCCGGCGGTGGTCCCTGCTTTTCCACTCAGAGATCATGTCGGCGCCGCGCCTCCAAGACGAGCTGGCCGGCATAGCCGGGACGTGGCGGATTCGATATGTCCGGCTTGAAGCCCAGCGGCACAACAATCCGGTAACACCCCTTGCCCCCCTGCTCTATATCCGGGTTCTTATTAACCGAGCCCGGGCCGGCGTCGCTTCCCAATCCATATCTTACGACCTGCTTGGAGACGTTCGGGTGAACATGGAACGTAATCGTCTCCTGCCAGAATGAAGCTCCTTCAAAATGATCGTCCTTCCAAAGCTCCCAGAACCGACGTTCCACTTCATATATCGGTCGCTCAATCCCCAGGTTAAGGCAGAAGGCCAAAGCGGTGTCGCCACCCTCGGAGACCTTCTTTTTCGAGCCCTCGGTCTTGGCGTCTTCCATCAAATACGTCCGAAATAACCTGATAGGCTGCTTCTCGTTAACCCACGTGTCGTAATCGGCCCGGATGGCTGAGTGTTGCGAGACCTGTCGTTCATCGAGATGCGCCAGCTCGCCCCTAAGACTCAAAGTCGTCTCCACGTTGTAAGTCGCCCGTACCGGCCTTGGGTTATTCGGATCGTTTTTTATTTTCGCAATCCTTTCCGGCAACGTGATCCGATCCGCGTAAAGCAACCCTTCCACCTCCCAATAACCAAAGAGGAACCGTCGAAGGTTCTGATAGCCTTCGTAAGAGTTCACGATCCCGTAATCCCCGCTGTGACTCCGATAAGCATAGGCGCATGGAGCACCCGTGACGACCGCATTCTCGGTCAGCACCAGGCCGTCACCTTTCGGTCCTGTCACACTCCGGGAAATCCCTGCAAACGCCTCGTAATCTTTGTAATTGGTCCCGACAAAACAGAAGAATCGTTTTGGGTTAAAGGCGCCCGCCAACGACTCAATCGGCTCATTCCGATGTTCCGGCTTATTGAGTCCTAGATATCTCCGCATCTCTCCCCGATTGAAGTTCTTAACATCAAAGCGGTCGATGAAACCCAAATCCGGAACATTCTGTCCCAAAAACTCGATTCCCCCGTGCGGAGTCCCATATGTGAAGACCTTGTCCACCAAATGCACCGAAGCCGGAACGTACCCTTGGCTCGTCCGCCCGGGCGAAACCGACAGCTCCAGCTCTTCGTTGCGTGCGCTGTCTGATTTGCCTTTGCCATCAACAACCCCGTACCGACAAATGTTCTGCAAATAGCAACGACAAATCAACCCGCCCATCGAATGCCCGACGAGATAGACCCGAAATCGTTCGCGAGCTTGAGCATCATCGAGACACACTTGATCTCGGATCCGCAGAATGAATTCGCGCAATTCAATGGCGAACTCAGAGATTGATTTTCGCACACCTTGCCCCGGAGCGTTCCGCTTTTCATAATACCGAAACACCCAAATACTTCGCGGCGTGACTTGTTCGTCCATGGACGCCAACTGCCCGTGTTTGTAGGCATCGACGTAGCCATGCTCCTTCATTAACCGAATCAGGGGCGACTCAAAAATAAAACGCTGGATCTCTCCTTTGAAATCCTCGCGAATCTTGGTAGAGCCGAGATTGAATCCCATGTAGGGAGTCGCGACAGTGTCTTCGATCTCGTCCATAGTCGCTGCGTAGCCCCGAACGTAGACTATTGGGAAATAAGGGCGCTCAAGTTTATCCGCCATAGTTGCTCTTTTCTCAAAATGGTTTCTAAAAATCTGTTGCCGCTATCCCAAATCACCTAAGCGGTCCCTAACCCGCTCAGGCTCCCGAAATCGTAACCGTCCATTCACTTCTCATTGATCAAACGGGCGCGGTCTGATCCCCACGAAATGAGCCGAATGGCCCTATCCTGCCATGCTTATAGTTATGCACGTCGGAGCCGCATATCCCAACCCGGTTCAGTTGCACGCGAACGTCCCGCCGCCCGATCTCCTCACCCACTTCAATGCCTCGCAATTTCCAGATCCGAATTGGGTTCAAGGACGACCGCGTCCATATTAGACAACTTGGGTTCATGTTTTTGTGCCGGAGACGGTTGCTCCCTTGTCTAACAAAATTTCATACGCTTAAGTCAAGTTTTTTTGCTCCCGGAATATCGCTCCTTGTTGTTTTTTTGATGACCGACCCAATACCCCTCGTCAACCGATCAAAATCCTTGCAGAATTTCTGTTGGCCGGGTGCGGATCGGGGGAAATTCAGAGGAAGCACCGCCTACGGAGCCAGATGACTATTGGAGTGTCCTGGCTTCTCACCGATCGCCCATGGAATCGTGCCCTTTTCACCCCTCTTGTCACACACTGGCCTTACTACACTGTTTTGTGGGCGGTCTCCCGATTCTGCGTCAATAGTCAGCTGACCCCTGCGCCCTACGAAATCGTAAGCGATCCCGGTCGCATGGCTGTTTATCTTCCGGAGGTTTTCAATGGTGTCGAGGAAATAGGAGCTGGCCTCGATGGTGCCGGTTGTGGCACGGCGGAAACGATCGTGGTGTCGTTGTTGAATCCGCTGGGTGTCTCGCTCGGCGTTCATCAACGCCACCCAAGGGCTGGAAACGGCCTGTGAATCCAAATGCGTTTCGGGCCGTCCGAGTGTTTCCGAGCTCGAAGGCTACGGGAAGCGATGACCGCGGTGGTACTTTGCATGAGCACCGTCATCACCGCGCTCATCAAGGTCAGGCTTACCGGGTATTTCTTCAGGATCAGCAGCATCTTGGCCAAATCCCCTTTCGGATCCATCGAGCTTCCGGCCTGACCAATCAGATCCATCCCGAGGAAAATGAACCCGATCGCGAGGCCGATTTGGCCGATACCGCGGACCGAATTCTTTTGAAAGGCTTGGAAAAGAACAG
>JAHEOI010000256.1 GCA_018610125.1 Verrucomicrobiota bacterium | reverse complement strand
GGCAAGCTCACGGCGAAGCCCCTCAAGCTCAAGCGCCTTCGCGTCTTGCGCAATTCGTCGCTTCTGCTCACGATCCACTCGGACCTCATGCAACCGTGACCGTGCTCGATCCAAATTCTCGCCAAGCTCACGCTGAGAGGATTCAAACGCTTCCGCCAAGCTGTCGGCACTCTCCTCAAACCAGAGCCGCCTCTCGACAATCTCGATGCGCTCATCCACCGAGAAATCCGAGTGAATCGTCACCGTATGACCAAAGCGATCGGAGAGCTGTGGGCGGAGGTCACCCTCATCCGGATTCATTGTGCCAACCAGGATGAATCGACTGGTCGTGTGCCGACAAATGCCATCCCGTTCCATGCGATATTCCCCCGTCGCAGCGGCGTCCAACAGGCAATCCGCCAACTGATCCGGGAACAAGTTGATCTCATCAACGTAGAGAGCCCCGCCATCGGCTTGTTCAATCAGACCGATCCTCTCCGACCATTCTCCCTTTTCGGTCAACCGCTCCGGATCGACGGATCCCAACAGGCGATCCTCGGTGACCCCCAGCGGGACCTCAACAAACGGGGCACGCCCTCCATGGTCATCGTCCTGAAGGAGATCCGCAAACGAGCGCACCAGCGTACTTTTGGCGCACCCGCGATCGCCGGTAAACAGGACTCCTCCAATACGTGGGTCGATCGCGTGATAAATCAAAGATCGCTTGGCCTGTTCAAGACCGACAATGGCTGTAAACGGAAAATTCCTCATTCTAAATCACCCTCCAATTCCAATAGATTTTGTTCCAGAGCATTCAATGTCTCGTTCGTCGGGCTGGTCCATATCCCACGCTCATAAGCCTCAATGAGCCGCTGCGTCGCCTCCTTGTAAGCTATCGGGTTATAACGTTGAAAAAAACGCTTCTGCTCGGCATCCAAGAGGAGTCTCTGGGCGACTTCTTCATAATGTTGATCGGGCACTTGTCGGGTTGTTGCTCCGTACCCAAAGAGGTAATCCACTGTGGCCGCCATTTCGAAGGCCCCTTTATAACCGTGCTCGCGCATGGCATGAATCCATTTTGGGTTCAGGACACGACCTCGAACCACGCGGACAAGCTCCTCTTTCAAGGAACGGACGCGCGGCGTCTCGGGACGACTGGAGTCACCATGGTAAGTCGCCGGGGCACGGCCACTAAAGTGCTCGACCGCGGCGTGCAATCCGCCTTGAAACTGGAAGTAATCGTCGGAATCGAGGATATCGTGCTCGCGATTGTCTTGGTTTTGATGGATGGCTTGGATTTCGCTCAGCCGCTTTTTCAAGGTTGCCGCTTCCTCGGTGGCGGAGCCGTCGGAATCATAGGCATGGTTCCCCCATTCGATGAACACGGAGGCCAAATCCCCTGCTGTATTCCAGTTTCCGCCATCCATCAATGGCAGGAGCCCGGCACCGTAACTGCCGGGCTCGGAGCTGAACACACGCCGGCTTGCGCGACGCGCCGCTTCCCCATCGTCAACCCCGTTATCCCGATGCGCCGCGGTCTCTTCCAGCCAAGAGGCGCGTACCGGGTTTTCGTGCTCGGATTCTTCCAATTCGGCCAAGCGCTTGGGAATCGTCGCCAGCAGACGCAGCGTGTCGGCAAAAGCATCACGGAACAGTCCGGAGACTCTCAGCAACAGGTCCACACGAGGGCGGCCCAAGTGACTCACCGGAAGTATACGGAAATCGGTGACACGACCCGACGCCTGCTCCCAGACAGGCTCGCATCCCCAAAGCCAGAGGGCCTGCGCAATGTCGTCACCACCGGTCCGCATATTGGACGTTCCCCAAAGTACCATCGCGACCTTTTGAGGATACTCTCCGTGCTCCTGATGATGCCGCTCCAAAAGGGTGTCGCCCATTCGCCTTCCGGCTTCCCACGCCGTCGGCGTCGGAATGACCCGGGGATCGACAGAGAAAAAGTTTCGCCCGGTTGGCAGAACATCCAAACGGCCTCTCGTCGGGGCCCCGGCCGGTCCGGGTGGCACGAACCGACCATTCAATCCTCCGATAAGGTGACCGATTTCCTGAGGCGTCTGATTCAATTTCACCAGCAAATCTTGCCGAACGATCCGTTCGAGCCGGGCGAGCTCACGGCCCGACTCGGGAGTTGCGTCTCCATGGCAAATCGCCTTCAGCCAGGAGCGGGCCCGATCCTCTAAGTTGTCTCGTTCTTGAATGCCCATGGCATCAAAGTCAACCGCCTCTCCCGCTAGCGCTTCGAGGAGTCCCGGTCGATCGCCACTCGGCGCGCGGAGAAGACTGAGAAGGAAATCCACCTGTTTTTCTCCTTCCGGAGCCTGTCCCAGGACATGAAGCCCCGACCGAATCTGACTCTCCTTGATCTCACATAAGAATTGCCCGATGGCCTCGAGTGTCGAATCGGCCTTTGGGATCTCTTGCGCCCAAGGGACCTGCTCCAACAGCGCGTAGATCTCCTTTTCGATCTCGGCGGCCCGCTGAGGATACAACGTGACGGCATGGGCATGCTCATCCAATAATCGCTCCATCCTGTCCAGCTCGTCATAAAGGCCCGCCCGCTGTAACGGCGGCGTTAGATGGTCCAAGATAACCGCCCAAGTTCGGCGTTTTGACTGGGCCCCTTCCCCGGGATTGTTGACGATGAAGGGATAAAAATGCGGGATGGGAGGCAGACAGGCAAAAGGGTAATCCTCCGGCCCCAATGCGACACTGCGTCCGGGAAGCCACTCGAGATTACCGTGCTTGCCGAGGTGGACAACGGCGTCCGCCTGAAATTGCTCTCGCAGCCACTGATAAAACGCCAGGTAGTGGGGCGGCGGGGGAAGGCTCGGACTGTGGTAAACCGCTTGCGTTTGCTCGCCAAACCCTCGCGGCGGCTGAATACCGACAAAAACATTCCCCAACCGAAGCCCCGGAATGTCGATCGCCTCGGGCAACGTCAGGTCCCAGTTTTTCGCCAGGTCATTTCGCAAAGCATCCGGCAGATTTTCGAGCAAGCTCGCGACAGCGTCCCCATCAAGCTGTTGTCCACCTTTCCGACCATAACTCTGTTCCGGATCATTTGTCTTACCCGCCATCAGAGACTGCATCAGTGCCTCGCTATCCGAAGGCACGGGGTCGACATGAAAACCCCCCCGATGCAGCTCGGAAAGCAAATGCACCGCGCTGGCAGGGGTGTCAAGGCCCACACCATTCCCGATACGCCCGTCCCGACTCGGGTAGTTCGACAAAATCACCGCGATCCGTTTTTCGGCATTCGGCTTTTGCTGAAGCCCGATCCAATTGACCGTCAGTGCGGCGACAAATTCAACCTGCCTTGGGTCAGGCTCAAGACACCGGATAGTGCATTCGACCTCGGGAACGGATTGATCTTCCTCCTTAAAGCCGACAACGGTGCCAAGGAGGCGTCCATCGATCTCCGGAAGAGCGACGTTGATTGCCACTTCCGCCGGGGGTAAACCCGCCTTACTGCTGAGCCAACGCTCGCGACTGGAAGCCGCGACCGGCACCTGTAGAACCGGGCACCCAAGCTCTTCAAGGAACGAGAGGCGATGCGGATCGTTCAGACAAATCGAAAAGCTTTGAAGTGTCAGGATGACCTGAGGCGATTCTTCGTCCGCCAGCTTGAGAAGCTCGGTCTGGACATCCCGTCGCCGCAATGAATACGCATAACAAGATCGCACTGCCAACCCCTTGGCTTCCAACGCCTCGTGTAGGGCATCGACAACCCGGAGATCATCGGCTTGATACCACGCCCGATAGAAACAGACCCACACACGGGACTTCCGATCGGCCTCCGCGCTCACGCGGTAAGTCCCGAAGTCCGGCATCACCTCGGCCTCGGGGAAGGATACCTCGTTTCCCTGAAGCCAGTCCCATATCACCACCCCGGCGTGGCGAATATTGCTTGCACCACCTTCTTTAAAGTATTGAAAGTAAGCGTGGTTAAAGCTCGCCGAGAAGTCACTTAGCCGGGTCAGCTCGGGATCTTCCGAATCCGTCCCGGATAAAATGAGAAAAGCGGGACGCTCCGGTTCCTCTTTCAGGTCGGCAATTG
The DNA here is from genome assembly GCA_018610125.1 of Verrucomicrobiota bacterium. Lineage (GTDB taxonomy): Bacteria > Verrucomicrobiota > Verrucomicrobiia > Limisphaerales > JAHEOI01 > JAHEOI01. The sequence goes on along the minus strand of JAHEOI010000256.1, from coordinate 7,379 downwards.
CCTGAAGCAGGTGCCGGAAGTAGCTGTGCCCGCCCAATAACCGGAGGATGACCAGGCGCGCTTGCATCGCAACGCGCTCCATATAGTCGTCGGCAGCTACGGGCTGTCGAAAAGCACCCGCTTGAGCCAGCCGAAGTCGCCGACCGAACATCGGTGTCCAGATCGATGCCACAGCCGCCAGGTCGGTATCGGCCGTGCTGGCGAAAATGACTTCGCCCGGGGTCTGATCGACCAGCCGCAGCTCCTGTTCATTGTCAAAGCCCCCCGGTTGCCCCGCGGTCCAGTGCATACCTATTGCCAGGCGGTTTGGGTTTTCTCGCTGATGACCTTGGCCACTTGCTTTCGGTCCGGATGATACCCGATAAAGACAATCGACGACTCCTTACCGTGGGCGTGCTCGGATTCGAAATAGGTTTGCACCCGCGTTCGCACGGCCTGAACAGCAAGGCGATACGCTTTGTCTTGAATCGTGGCAAAACCTTTTGCCCGCAAGATGGGCTGCTCGTGAGTGGCTTGCCGGACAGCCAGCTTAAGGTCTTGCGCGTCCTGAGGCTCGGAGGAGCGAAGAACGAACGATTGCCAGCCCACATCATGCTCATGGAAATGCTCGTGCGTCCCGTCACCATGCTCATGGGCGCCCAGTCCACCGTGGGCATGGCCATCGAATTGCTCCTGATCCGCCAGAGGCTGATCGCCGGCATCCGGCATCGTCGTCAACGGACCGTGGTGGTGATCATGCGAATGGGCGTGGGTTGCCGCCGGCGTCTCGTGCAGATTAAGCCCCATGCAAAGCCGCGTGTCCAACTCGGCGTTGTAGGCGAGCTCCAAGAAGCGCATTTGTGGGGCCTTTTGGCGAGCCAGCTTTTCGGCTTCCATCAGCGCCTCTTCGTCATATTGGTCAATCTTGTTCAGCGCCACCACATCGGCATTCTCAAGCTGTTGGCAGAGAATGGTGTCAACCGAGTTGGAATGGACCAAAGCATCCGATGCCGCTTGGTCCTTGCCAGGGATCGGATTCCCGGCTTCAAGGGCCCCATCCAGAAGCTGCGGGGTATCGATGACGGCCAAGACCGCGTCCAATTGGAAGTCATTCCGGATTTCCGGCCATGCAAGGGCCCGCATTACCGGAGTGGCCAGCGCCAGACCGGAAGTCTCGATCAGCACATGGTCGATCTCATGCTTCCGCTCTTGCAACCGCCGCATGACCGGTAAAAAATCGTCTTTGACGGTGCAACAGATGCATCCGTTCGGAAGATCATGGACCTCGATATCGCACTGATCACTGGCAGTGCGTAAAAGGGAGCCATCGACCGAGGTCTCCCCAAACTCGTTCACAAGCACCGCCAGTCGACGATCCGGATTCGAATTCAGGAGCTTGCTGATAAGCGTTGTTTTTCCGGACCCTAAGAAGCCTGTTACAATGGTGACTGGTATTTTCATAGTCTTGGCACCGTTTTTCTCGATTGCCTGCTCTCACGGATGAATCACACCAACCATCAAGAGGACGCCGATAACACAAACGGCGGCGCCGATGGCGCGAACGACCGGCAGCTTCTCTTGGCGGCATAAGAAAATGCCAAACGCAAGGCCGCCACCTTGTAGCAGCAGAGTGCAAACGAGATAGCCGAGCGAATAGATTATCGCGCCGTTTTCGGCAGGCATCTCGGCCCCGCCCGCGTAGCCGTGAAATACCGCGAATAGGGTGGCCAAGCCCGCCAATAGCCAAGCCGCCCCTTGAAAGGTCACGGCAATAAGAAGCCCTATAGCAACAATCGAGAGGAGAATCCCTTGCTCAACCAATGGGAATCCAAGTCGTGCCATGCCGAGTGCCGCGCCGATCAGTAATGCCCCGTTAAATCCGGCGAAAATACCGAGCCGCCTTCGGCCGTCGTTAAGGGCAGCCCAAAGGCCGACAGCCACGATGGCCAGGAGATGATCCAGGCCGTGAATCGGGTAGCTCAGGCCGTTGGTGAAGGAGCCTCCCTCCATCACATGGTGAGCTTGAGCAACTTGAGGCATTAAGCAGATCAGCAGTGAAGGGATTCCGAACAAAAGGCCGAGGCCCATGACTTTATTTCCTATACCGTTCCTATTTTCATTTATCGTCATATTATTCGTTCGTTTGGTTTTCTGGTTTTTAGATTTGACGGATTTCTCCGGTATCTTTGCTTTGGTTCCGCTGTTGGGAAAGAAACTCGTCGATGGCTTCAAAATGTTGACTCACCCACGGGTAATCGATTGCCGGGCGCCGAATTACGATGAGGGGGATTTCAAGCCGGCGGCACGCTTCGATCTTGGCATCGAGTCCTCCGTTCGGTCCGGATTCTTTGGTCACCACACAGTCGATTTGCCACTCTTGCCACAAGGCTGCATTGAGCGCCGCTGAGGCAGGTCCATGGATGGCGCAAATGTGATTCCTTGGAACACCCGCACGAGTGACGTGATCCATTGCTTCCTGCACGGGCGCGACCCGAACAAACCAAGTTTTTGACCCTGCATTCGGGGTATCAAGAAAAGAATCGATTTGTTGCGAACCGGTGGCAAGAAAGATGCGATCTCCAAGATCGAGGGCCCTTGCGGCGGCGGCTTCGACCGTATCGACGCAGTGGGCGGCTTCGGTCAGCCGGGATGAAGGTCGTTCGTAGCGAAGATAAGGGATATTCAAGTCATCGGCCAATCCAATGAGCTGCTTTGAGATCCGCTCGGCAAATGGATGAGTCGCATCAACAATGGCGACGGCATGAGACGCTCGAAGGCATTCACGGCGTCTGGCCACTCCCATCCTGCCGGTGACGCGGGTGATTCCCGGCATGGATTGCGATGCAAGCTCTTCGCCATAATCGGAAGCAGTCGAGACAACGAGGTTTCGATGGCCCTTGGCGAGGTGCTGAACCAATCGATTGCCATCGCTCGTACCGGTAAAGACCCAAATCGTGGGGCCGCCTGCTTCAACGTCGGAAACTGCCTCTCCCTTTGACGTCGCTGCGATTGATGGAGTTGATGCCTCTTCCTTTGAGGTCTCGGCAGTTGGTGATTCCCAACCTTGGTAGCCGCGCGGGGTATAAAGGAAGTCTCCTTTCTCTTGAGTGAAGCGATTGCCTATGACGATTGTATGCCTCATGTCGAAGGTATGCGACATCAAATCTTTGAGATGGCAGGTATAATGGTAACCGTCTTCCCGAAAGGCATCGCGAGCCACGCCACAGACAGTGCTCGGGCCTTTATGCGAAAGGAACATCTTCAAGAGGCGATAGACTCCCTCCGGCCGCCCACGGCTCCGAACATTGTAAAGCGCCACCACCAGGTCGGCTTCAGCCAGCTTTCGGGCACGCTGTTCGATCCAGTCCCAAGGGCAGAGCCGGTCCGACAACGAGAGCGTCGCATAGTCATGTGAAAGCGGCGCCCCCAACAACGCGGCGGCGGCATGGGCCGCTGAAATGCCGGGAACGACGTTGAGGTCAAACGGCTCCTCTTCAGCCATCCGTTCAAAGACAAGGGCCCCCATCCCATAGATCCCGATATCGCCGCTGGACACAAGACTGACGACTTGACCTTGACGCGCCAGCGCAAGCGCACAATCAGCTCGCTCGATCTCTTGGGTTATCGGATAGGTATAGACACGCTGACTCGTCAGCCACGGACGAATCCAGTGGAGGTAAAGGTCATAGCCCACGACCGCGTCACTGCCCCGCAACGCTTCACGAGCCGCGGGAGGAATAAGGTCCCTGAAACCGGGGCCGACGGAAACCAGATGCAGTTGTCCTGAAGAGCTATGTAATACCATGTCTCTTTTCACCGCCGTGAAGTTGATCTTTCAGGATTGAAACGGTCACTCCGTCCTTGATCTCCTTGCGAAGGATTAGGCTGCCTCGATGGGCTGCCAGCAGAGCACAAGGCTCGGACACCGCCGGGACACCGAGGTTTTCCCAGACCCATTCAGAGGGATGCCCGGTCCAGTGACGTTCATTAATTTGTTGCCGCGTGAATGTTCGCAGCGGGATGCCGTAGGCCTCACACCACTCTCGCAGCCCCGGCTCACGCCCTTTGACATCGACTGTTACCAACTCCCGCACATCCGAAAGCGAATGTTGCACTCCGGCAAGCGCATCTCGGATCGCGCCATCCAATCGGTCGCATTGGATGGCTTTTCGACAGCCGACACCGAGAACAAGCGGTTTGATCGCCTCGGTCGCCGTCGTGACGACCGGCACCGCACTCGTGATCTCTGCGACCCGATAAGCAAGCTCATTGGCACCGCCCTCATGGCCGCCGACAAGCGAAATCGAAAACCGGCACGCATCATCAAGAACGACGACACCCGGGTCCTCGCTTTTGTGAGTGAGCTTCCCATTCAAGTAACGCACTGCGATCCCGGTCGCCATCACCAGCACCCATTGTGAATGATTGCCAAAAATCCGGGAAAACGTTTCCGAGTTGGAGCCGGCGTCGCCGGAAACATGCCTCCGATCTTGCCCGGGCAGCTCCGCCGCCAAATGACGAGCGATCGCGCCCGCTTCTTCTCTGACAGTCCAAATGCCGATACGATGATTCATATCGCCTCCCGGCTCGCCTTTCGGTAACGATGGGCATAGTCCCTTGAGTAGAGCTTTGACTCGGGCGCCCGCTCGGTTGTCAAAACATCCCCAATGAGCAACAGCGTGGTGAGCCGCCACTGACTCGGCTCGATTTCATTGAGTAGATTGCCCAGGGTGCTCCGATGACAGGTTTCTTCCGGCCAGCTCACACTCCGGACAAGCGCGACGGGCGTTTCGGGCGGATACGACGTGGCAAGCTCATCGACAACCGACCGGAGATTCCCACCGGAAAGAAACACGCACAAGGTGGAACGATGCTTGGCCAAGCTCGTTAAGGATTCTTTCGTCGGGACAGCCGAAGCCCGTCCGGAAGTACGTGTCAGAATGATCGTTTGAGAGACCTCCGGCTTGGTTAGCTCCGACTGGATTTGCGCCGCGGCCGCAGTGAACGACGAAACACCCGGTACGGTTTCATAGGCAATGCCGAGCTCATCCAACCGTCGCATTTGTTCCGCCAAGGCCCCGTAAATGCCGGGGTCACCGGAGTGGATTCTCGCCACATCCCGGTTCTGCTCGCTGGCATCCCGATAATAAGCCTCCTGTTCGTCCAAGTTCAAATTGGCGGTATTGACCACTTGGGCATCGCTTGAGGCGTAAGCGAGTATGTCACGGCTCACTAGTGATCCGGCGTAGAGAATGAGTGGCGTCCGTGCCAGGATGTTGGCACCACGCACCGTGATTAAGTCACTCGCGCCGGGACCTGCTCCGATAAAGTACACTTTCATGATGATTTCTCTTTTGGCGATTGCTTTCGTATCAACATGGTGGCGAGATAGCCCATCGAGTCGGGTGGACGCTCGCCCTCGAGGCCGTTGAAGATTACCTCTTCGGGCATTCCTACCCGTGAGCCAAGGACGCAATTGGATTCAATCCCAAGCTCTTTCACGAGCCCCAGAATTTGTGGCAATCGATTGCCAATCTTCATGAGGATCACGACATCGTGCTGCTCGATTGCCGCACGCACGGCGTCGGGCTGATCGGGACACGGCAGAATAAGGACGCTCTCCTTACCCTCGCCCAAGCTCCGGTCCGTCGCGGCCGCAACCGCGCAGTAGCTTGGGATGCCCGGGAAAGTCCGGTACCGCAAGTCGGGCAGCTCACGTCGAACGGCTGAAAGCAGGTAATTGTAAGTCGAATAAGAGAGCGGATCCCCGAGGGTCAGGTACGCGACGCGCTTCCCGTTTCGAAGTCGCTCGGTTATCGAGGTCGCCAAATCCCGGTAATGCTCTTCCATCCGGGAACGTTGCGGATCCATCGTAAACTCAATTTCCTCAAATCGCTCTTCGGGGATATTCGACTCGGGAAGACAACGCCGTGCGATCGAGAGCGACATCGACTTTGCCCGGGGCACCAATATGTGATCGCAATCATGGATCGCCTCCCAGGCCGCGACCGGGATTAAACCCGGCTCTCCAGGACCGACACCGACCCCGTAAAATTGCTCGGTTTGCCTCATCGATGGCCTCCTTCCCATTTCGACTGGTGAGCCCCTACGGCTTTATGCTCACGTCCGGCCAATGGGGCTCCGTTCATTTGAAAAAGCCGCGTCGCAACCTCGTTAACTCTCGGTAAGCGATCGCGTACTCGTTCTGTAATGGCTTCCTCCAGTTGAAGCCAAAAGCGCTCCACTGCGGGATGGCCCTCCCAAGCCCCGATCAATCCCTCGACCGTCCGTTGGCCCTCGCCCGCCTCGAGCAACGCGCGGTCGAGATGAAAACGGCGAGCGGCGTTCAAGACCGATCCAACGGGATTGGTCCCTTGTTGCGAATGCGTGTCCCAGACCCCGTCCAGCAGCTTCGCCAGCTTCCCGGGATGCCCGATCAGCCAAAGACGGGAGAGAAATGTTTGATTGGATTCAAGCACCTGTTCGACGTAATCAAGAGAAAAGCCGACAAAGTTGGAAATCTGAACAACCTGTTTGGTCGGCAGACTTAAGCTCTCCCGCGCAAAGCGCTGTCCCAAATTGCCAGGGGCCAAGACGATTTCTTCCGGGGCGTCTCCGAGCGCCACGCGAATATAGATTTCGATCGAGGCCCGGAAGGAAGCGAGCGATTTCGGCTCGACGATTCCGGAAGTCCCGAGGATAGAGATCCCTCCCTCGATGCCCAGTCTCGGGTTAAAGGTGCGGCCGGCAATAGCCTCGCCGTTGTCACAGCCGACTGTTATGTCAAAATTCCCCTCTTCGGGGAGCTCGGCCTCTTCAAGGACTTCCTGAACCGCTTGGCGCATCATCGCTCGCGGAGTGGGATTAATGGCCGGCTCGCCGATCGCAATCGCGAGCCCTGGCTGGGTCACTTGCCCGACGCCGTTGCCTCGAAGAAACCGAATTCCCATTCCGCGGTTTCGCGAGACCGCCGCGCGGATGCAAGCGCGATGCGTCTGGTCGGGATCATCTCCCGCATTTTTTATGACGGCCGCCACCGCTTTTTCAGAATCGGTCTTTTCAAGTTCCATAATCTCAAGCGGGACAAAGTGGCTTCCGTCAGGAAGGGTCACGCGAACGACATCCGACCGAAGGTCGTACAGCAAGTAGAGCAGAGCCGCTTTGACCGCTGCAGTCGCGCACGTGCCTGTTGTGATGCCACGCTGTAGGCCATTCGCCGCCTTTGTGGTTAAATCAAACGGCTTCATATCGCTTAACCTGGAATTGCGGTGCCTTCCAATCGGAGCAGTAACGCATTCATCACCGATGCCGCCCAAGGCGAGCCGCCTTTCGTTCCCCGGTTGGTGATCCGGGACACCTGGAGACACCGTCGAAGGCGTTGCTTGCATTCCTCCGTGCCG
>JAHEOI010000255.1 GCA_018610125.1 Verrucomicrobiota bacterium | reverse complement strand
GCGCCGCGTGACATTATTCTTCAGCGCGAGCGAGCCGGCGGTGGTCGGCAGACACTCGCGCGACTCAATATTGTCCTTGAGCAACACCGGTATGCCGTGCAGCGGGCTTCGCACCGTGCCTTCGTTTTTTGAGGGGAAGTGTTCGCGCCACTGGGAGTGCTTTACTTTGTTCGCAGGGAAAAATCATCGCCTCCGCCGAAAGACGGCCGATGCCAGACCACTGCCGGTTATGCGGTTGCCTCGCCAATCCGACGCTGCAGACTCGGCAGCGGCCCGCATTCAATGCCCTGCGTTTCACGCAGCCGATCGAGCGCGATACGGCAGTGGTCCAAATACCGCTGACGGTTGACTAACAGGCGAATCATAACCGGTATCCGCCTGGGCAACGGATACCAGAGATTGAAGTCCAGCCCGCAGTCCTGCATTACCTTGATAGGGACCGCTTGCATAATCAGCAGCGTGTTGTGGAGGAACTGAGTCACTGCGGCTATCGGCCAGACCGTACTGTCCTGCTGATCCAAGTCGCGAAAGTTGATTTGATACAGCCGTAGGTCCGCCAGCTTGCTCAGATAGAGCAACTGAACCAAGAAATAAGCCGCGAAGCTGGGAAGGTAGAAAACGCTCGATAAAGAGTTAACGGATACCACGGCGCCGTTGGCCGACAGATAAGGCTCGTACGACACGTGGTCGTGGTGGCGGTTGAGGTAGCCGGTGCAATTCACAATCCAGCTGCCGGCCTCGATCGGCCTGCGCTCGCCGTTTCTGAATTGCATGACAGGCTGCCCCTCCTCGTCGGCAACATTGGCGAGATAACGCTCCAGCACGTCGTGGACGCCGGCACGTATGACGCCCATTTCCTCTTCCGAGATGATTCCCAGCCGAAACTGCCGCGGGTTCTCATTGAGATGGAGGGCCTGGGTCTCCCTTAAATAATCGAAAACTTCGGCACCGTTGTCCCCGCGAAAACGCAGAGCGCAGTCAATAAAGTTTTCCATCGGCATCGCGCCCCCAAACCATCGCTTTAGGCCCGTGGGAAACCCGGAGTTGCGATTCCAGAACATGCAGCCCTGGCCGATGAGCATGTTGATCCGCCGGCCCGGACATGCCTCGATCAAGGTATGAGCCGTATCCATTGCGCTTTTCCCACCGCCGATTATAAAGATCGGCTTGTCACTCTCCCGCATGGCCGAACCGAGCAACGCCGCGTCATGTGGAGACACCGATTCGACCTGCCGGCTTGACAGGGTAAGCGGTGGATTTTGCGGAATGTCAAAGCCGAACGCCTTAACACAGCGCCGAGCGACGATGTAAAGCGCATTCCGGTCGGAAATCCTGTGACAGCGGATATCGACCTGCCAGTCACCATCGACTTCCATCTCTCGGTGCTCATCATAGCTATAACCGAAGTACTCGCTCAGCGCGACGCGTTGACGCAGGGTGTCCAGGCAGTGTTGGAAGTGCCGGAGAACTTCTTGCTTGGTGGCGAGGTAGGAACGCGGCTTATCTAACGTCCAAGGAATATTGCCTGCGGTGAACATCGGATAGGGTTGATGCAGACGGACGTAGTCATAGGTTTGCGTCCACATACCCCCGACCTCAGGCTTTTGGTCGACCAGTACGACCTTGTCATGCTTGCCCAGGTAGCGGCTGGCGGCGAACAGCGCGTTCAGGCCGGCTATACCGGCGCCGATAATGCACAGCTCACAACTGATCGTTACCGAGGCCTTCGTGAGTCCATCTTGAGCGACTACCATACACGCCTCCTCGATGCCCCACCGTGAGCGAACGATAACCACAGTCAGCGTAGCCCACGTGCTTGCTCGATCGCAAGTATGGATTTGAGGAGGTAGTCGAGTGCTTTCGCATCGGTCATTTTCATCCGTTCGGCAGCCAATTCCTCGATCTTCTGACACCTCCCCTCGGCACCAAGCACCACGAAGGCAAGGTCCCACGCCCGGTCTGAGTCTTGCCGCTCATGGAATCGTTCGAATCGCTGTCCATCGGCTCGTCCATCGAGTGATCGGAGGTCGCGAAAGATTTGGCAGGCTTTGGCATCGGCGTAGCCGCGCATGCGACGAGCCAGCAATCGGTAAAGCCCACTGGCGATATGTTGAGAAAAGGAAGCCGATCATTTCAGTGGCCCGCTTTAATGAGGGCGATGCTATCACCCTTAAGGCCTCTCCGGTATCGGGGCAGACTTTTGCGGGGTGGAGTGACGATGCCGAAGGCTTCGAGAATCCGCTTACCGTGGTGATGGACGAAAGCAAGATCATAACGGCGAAGTTCCGGGAAGGCCTTCCGCCTAAGATCGGCTCCAGGATCATGACTCCGTCGATACCGCCGGCCTTATCCTCTTTGGCAACTCTTTGCCAAGCCGCCTCCGGCGTGTCTCTTCGGTAGACCCGGTCGTAGAGCGTGTAAAAGCGGAACTTCGGCTCTCGCTTCGCCTTCTGATAGAGCTTCCATCTCAGTCGATTGAGTCCCGGAGAGCAGCCCGCCCCATAGCGCTCAAGCCACTCCTTGGGCGGCTGGTCTCTTCCTTCTTCCGTAGTAGGATGTCTCATCCAAGCGGCTCGTTAGGGCTCGCACCTTCATCGTCCGGAAGGATTTCTCTCCCTTCGCCGTGCCCATGGTCTCCCTCGGGGCCGACCGCCATATTTCCCAGGCTTCATTGCTTCCACCTGCTATGGCGCGATTAAATGCTGAACAGACAATTGGCATTTCTGATACCTTTCAATCAGATAGAGAAACCAGCCATCGCTGGCGTTTCCTGATGAACGCAGATAGTATGGGAGCAGTCACGGCAGGCCGGCTGCCCGCTCCTTCTTGGTCGACGGAATCCTTCCGCTTCCCTTTTGCGAATTTTCCGCGCCTTTTTGCGGCTGGATGGTTACCGCCTTAACGTTAATGCCATTCGGAAATCCGGAAAAAATGGTTTTGATCACCGCCCTTACACGGCTTTGTTGTGTGTTGGCTCCTCCACACTTAGGGCTAAGCCCCATAGGCGCTACATTGAGTTGCCCCGTTGGGGCATTGTTCGAGAGCGCCGACGGTGCGGGTCAACATAGCCCAAGGGTCCATCCTGGGAACCGAAACCCGGACGAATTCAAGCCCTGTAAGAGCGAGTCAAAGATGGGCATTTTCCGAACGGTGTTAACCTTAGAGTGCGCCGGAACAATTCGAACCAAAAATGAATGCGGTGTCGGTCACGCTCACGAGAATGGCTAAGCAACACTTACGCCAACATCCTGAATGCTCGACATCCTCTTTACTTCGCTAATCCGCCTCCTTGACAAGGAAACTTCTTCTCTTGCTTCCCGACCGGCGCACCGCTATCGGAGGACATCATTGTCGCAAGGGTCGGTTTACTCTTTGGGGACGGTCGAGCGTCGTTGCAGCCATCGGATATCCTGATTAAAGGGCGACACCTCACCGAGTTGAGCACTCAGCGTGCGTGGGTCCCGCCATTCTTTGAGCTCGGAATGCCCGTCGGCGAAAGCCAAGCTCGCGGCTCCGCCGTGATAACTCCCGGGAACGTCGAGGAATCGTAGCTTGACGGGATTGGGCCACATGCGGCAATCGTTGATGCTCTCTTCATCCTCATCCATAATAAGCCAAAGTTTGCTTGGCGCGGGTCGAACAACCTCGGATTCCTTCCAGTAGAACTTATGAGTGTTGTAGCCGGCCGCCCCCGTCCAACCGCGCTTTCCACTTCCAACCCACGCGTTTGCCGAATACGTGCGCACTCGCGGATAGACCTTACCGTCCATAATCGCCCGGCTTTTATCGCCGGGGCACCGATAGACCCCCACGCTCTCCAGATAAGGAAACAGCTTTCCCTCCCGCAATAAGACGGTATTTGTATTATCGGGATTATTCGGCTCTGGCGTAAGCCAGCCTTTCACCCACTCCCCATGTTTTCCATCCTGAGGCGGGTAAGTCCCCTCGTTGTCGTCGGCATACATTTGCCAAGCAAGAGCGAACTGGCGGGTGTTGCTGACACAGCCGACATGTTGAGCCTTGGTCTTTGCCTCGGTCAGCGCAGGCAAGAGCATGCTCGCCAGGATCGCGATGATTGCGACCACGACCAGCAGCTCGATTAAGGTAAATGCCAAGACAGAGTCGGCTCCCCTTGGCACGCGTTCATTTTGAATCTTTTTTGAAGGGTTCATAGCTCGTATGTGCTCACGCCTTGTTTTGATTCCGCTTCCCTGTATACCCGCCTGTTATTGGTAACCTCCGCGGAGAATAACCAAAGCAAAGGCCATGACCTCGCCCCCTCACCCTTGGGAATCGAAGCGGGCGCTCCCGCAGCAGTACACACCGGCATCTACTTCGCCATCAGTTAGGGGCTTGTTTAATCAATATAAATTTTACGAGAGACCCGGCTCCGCCGGCAAGGAAATTTGTCCTGCGCCCCGTTCGCACAAGCCCGCGAGAACCAATCCATGCACTGCTTGTCCCGGACAGATCGCCACCTTCATTTTCCAATGCGCTACCACACTTCCACCGCTATCGATAAGTCGTTCAGCCCTGGCGGCAACGTCGCCAAGCATGACCATGCCAACGGCCCCTTCTCCTCATCGCGAGTACGCAGTCGAAATTCGCGGATCCAATCGATCTGAAACAGGCTTCCAACCTCTCGACGGATCTCTTCTTCGGTAAGACGCGGTGGTCCCTCTTCCGACTGCTCGTTCGCGTTACCGGTCAAAGTGAGCAATCGCGTCCCCGGGGCGGAGAAACGTTCGAGTGTCTTGAGAAAACCGAATAGGTTTTCGTCCCGGACGCAGTGGTAGCAGCCGCGGTCGAAGATAAAGTCAAACGGCTCGAGGCGGTGCGTCTGATAAAGGCGCCCCACATCGGCCTCCAGAAACAAGATAGAGACACCGTTATGTTTGGCGCGGCGCTCGGCTTCCCTCAAAGCCATCGGGGCCAAATCAACCGCGGTGACGGCAAATTCGTATTGGGCCAAGACGATGGCGTTGTCACCGGTACCACATCCAAGCTCCAGCGCTCGCCCTGCCGGAGAAACCCAGCCCTCTTCCAATACCCGTTGCAGCTCCAGTGAAGGAACACCCGTGTCCCAAGGCGTGTCGCCTTCTTGATACCATTTGTCCCACTCTCGTTCTGACATTATGATTCCGTTCTATGAATAGGCAACGCCAAGGTAACAGCGATTTCACGTGGC
>JAHEOI010000254.1 GCA_018610125.1 Verrucomicrobiota bacterium | reverse complement strand
CACGGGGCTCGAGCGCACATGACATCCTGGGGGTCGCTGCCATTGTCGGCCTTCAGGCCGTTGAAACCCGCAAAGCGGCCAATGTGGGGCAATAGGATGTCACGCGGTCGTCCACGCCGGACCAGGCCGGCAAGCTCATGCTCAAGTCCGACCTTCGGTGGGGTGGGAGGCCATTTCTTTGAGCTAGGGGCTATTCTCCGGGGGCAGAAAGACGACAGTAATGTGTAAGCAATGCGGGTTGGAGGCAGCGAATGAATAAAGAGACGCCACGGGTATTTGTCGCGGCCACGCGACAGAACGACGGCAAGACGACCACCTCGCTCGGACTTCTGGCTGCCCTTCAGCAATATTATCCGCGAGTCGGCTACATTAAGCCGGTGGGGCAGCGCTTTGTCGAGATTGAAGAGTACAAGGTCGACGAGGATATCGTCCTCATGGACAGTATCTACCACTTGAACTGCCCCTTGCCGCACATGAGCCCGATCACGGTGGAGCCCGATTTCACCCGCAAATACCTGGCGTGCGCGAACCGGGAGCAGCTCGTTACCAAAATCCGAAACGCGTTCGATCGCGTTGCGTGGGAAAAGGATTTTGTCCTTTGCGAGGGCTCCGGCCATGCCGGTGTCGGCTCGGTCTTTGACCTATCCAACGCCCAGGTGGCCAAGCTCCTCGATTCGAAAGTGATCCTTGTTTCCCAAGGCGGGATCGGGAAGCCGATCGACGAGGTCGCGCTCAACCAGGCCTTGTTTGAAAAGGAAGGGGTTGAAGTGCTGGGGGTGATCCTCAACAAGGTGGTTCCCAGCAAGATTGGAGACGTCACGGACATTGTCCGGCGCGGATTAAAGCGAAAAGGGTTGCAGCTTCTCGGTGTCATTCCGCACAACCCGATCCTTTCGCGCCCGACCATCGATTTCCTTCGGGAAGAGCTGAAGCTCAAGCTCCTTAATGAACCGACCGATATCCATAAGCTCGTCGACAGTGTCGTCGTCGGTGCCATGGGCGCCCAGCACGTCGTGAAATTCTTTCAAAAAGGCTCGCTCGTGATTACCCAAGGTGACCGCGAGGACATTATCCTGGCCGCGGCAACGGCCCTTGTGGGGCAAGCCCAGGACGGCTTGGCCGGCATAATCCTCACGGGAGGCTTGCTGCCCAGCGAGAGTGTGCTGAAGGTCATACGGGATCTTCCCTTCCCTGTCTTATTGTCCGAGGAAGAGAGTTATCAGGTCTCCTCCAAGATTTACGCCATCCATGTTAAGACAAGGCCGTTCGATAAGCAGAAGATTCAGTTGATTCGCGACCTCGTCTCCGAAAACGTCGACGTCAAACAGATCCTCGATTGCCTGTAAGCAATCCCATCCCACGCTCCGCTATGTCGCTGACTGAGAAGCTTAATCCCGCCCTGGAATCGTTGCCGGTGTATCAGCCCGGTCGTCCTATCGAGGAGGTGGCGCGAGAGTATGGCCTCTCGCCTGAAGCCGTCATCAAACTGGCCTCGAATGAAAATCCGCTAGGCCCTTCTCCCTGTGCCTTCAACGCCGCTCAAGCCGAGCTCCATCGGATGCACCAATATCCCGATGGCAACTGCTATTATCTGAAACAGCGCCTAAGCGAAGAGCTTGGGCTCTCGCCGAGCTCGTTGATTATCGGTAATGGCTCCAATGAGATCATTGAGTTTGCGGGGCATGCATTCATGCAGCCGGAAGTTGATGTGGTGGTCTCGGAATATTGTTTCCCGATCTACCCGATTGTGGCCAAGCTTTTTGGCGCGAATGTGATCACGGTGCCGGCTAAGGAGCTTGGACATGACTTAAATGCCATGCGGCAAGCGATAACCCCCAAAACTCGGGTCATCTTTGTCGCCAATCCAAATAACCCTACCGGAACGATTGCCCCGAAAGAAGAGGTGATTCGCCTGGTTGAATCCGTCCCCTCGGACATCCTTGTCGTCATTGACGAGGCTTATATCGAGTATCTCGAGGACCCGCTCGATCTGTTGCCATATGTTCGCGATCGCAAGCAGCCGAATCTCCTGCTGATGAGGACATTCTCGAAGATCTATGGACTTGCCGGGCTCCGCGTCGGGTATGGAATGGCCCAACCGGAGCTTGTCAGCGCCTTCCAAAAGATCCGAGAGCCGTTTAATGTCAATCGCATCGGTCAAGCGGCGGCCTTGGCCGCGCTTGACGATCGGGAGCACGTCCGAAAGACGCGCGAAAATAACACACTCGGGCGTCAATACTTGGAGGAGGAGTTGAGCAAGCTCGGCTTGGAGTATGCCCGTTCCGCAGCCAACTTCATTGCGGTCCGGGTCGGGGACAGCCAACGGATATTTGACAACCTCCAAAGAGAGGGAGTCATTGTCAGGCCGATGATCGGAGCCCGGCTTCCGGAATGGATCCGCGTCGGCATAGGCTCGCAAAAACAAAATGCTCGCTTGATCGAAGCGTTAAAAGCCAACCTCTGATGCCGGAGGCGCTTTTGATTTCCGATGGCGACGTCGGACATGACGACATGACGAAATGGCGGTCATTTCGAATGAACCTTGATGGGGCTGAGGATCGCGTGTGAAACCGACAGACCTTCGAGGCATTTTACGTTACATCCCGAGCTTTCGAGACAAGGTTTTTGTTTTGAGTCTCGATGGAGCGGTCGTCCTGAGAGAGACATTCGCTCTCTTGCTCCAGGACATAGCGGTCCTGCGCTCTCTGAATATCAATGTCATTCTGGTCCATGGGGCCGCGGAAGCCATTGAACAGCTTGCCGAAAAGCAGGG
Source organism: Verrucomicrobiota bacterium (assembly GCA_018610125.1). Taxonomy (GTDB): domain Bacteria; phylum Verrucomicrobiota; class Verrucomicrobiia; order Limisphaerales; family JAHEOI01; genus JAHEOI01. The sequence goes on along the minus strand of JAHEOI010000254.1, from coordinate 9,830 downwards.
CAAGGCCCCGTCCAATCTCGATGGAACCGGCGTGACGGATGCCGAGACGCTGGAGCTGGCATTGAATAGCTCGAATCGATTGACCCATGAAATCCTTGAGGGGCTTTCAATGCAAGATCTGCGGGCGGCTTGCACCAATGGGATCACGGCTCACCCGCTTGGAATCTTGCGCGGGGTCGACTACCTCCACACCGGGAGAGTGGAGCGAACCGATGTCACCCTCTTTCATACGCTGCTTTCTCAAGGGATTATCCCGATTATTCAGCCGCTTGGATTTGACGGCGATGGCAATACCTACCGTGTTAACTCGGATGCGGTTGCCGTCGCTGTTGCCAGCGCGCTCAAGGCCGTGAAGCTGGTCTTCATTACCACACGGGATGGATTGATTCAACGGGACCAGCTCATACGCGAAGTCCGGGTGTCGGAGCTGGATCGGATGCTCTCGAATGAGGAATCGAGCTTGGAACCGGAGATCCTATCGAAAGCGCGGCACGCGGCACGAGCTTGCCATTCGGGGGTGCCTCGGGTGCATATCATCAATGGCTGCGTGGAGGAAGGCTTGCTGGCCGAGGTCTTTTCCAACGAAGGGATCGGAACACTCATCTATGCCAATGCCTATCAGCAGATCCGGCAAGCGATGAAAAAAGACAGTCGGAGCTTGCTGCGATTGACCAAAGAGTCGGTGGCCAATGAAGAGCTGGCGAAGCGCTCTCGTAGCACGTTGGAGAAAAATATTGGCGATTATTACCTTTATGAGCTCGATGGAAATCCCGTCGGTTGCGTTGCCCTTCATGTTTATCCGGAGACCAATCAAGGCGAGCTCGCTTACCTCTATGTCAGTCCCTCACATGAAAATCAGGGAATCGGTCGGAAATTGGTGCAGTTCGTCGAAAATCGGGCTCGGGAGCTCGGATTGACAAGCCTGATAACCCTTTCAACGCAGGCGTTTACCTATTTTAAGAGCAAGGCCGGCTTTCGAGAGGGAAGCGTCAAGGATTTACCGCCTGCCCGGCAGATCTCATATGACCAGGAGGCCCGCCGATCCAAGATCCTTGTGAAGCCTCTGAAATAAGGACCGCTACATTATGGCCGCGTCGTTTTCGCGTATTCATGCCAGGCCTCCGCGAGGCTTCAGCAATGCCTGCCGAAGGGTGCGGTGTCGGGTCACTCCTTACTTGCTTGTCGTGCATGTCAAGCAGCAATGCATGTGGCTTTTCCAACGTGCGGCGCTGATGCCATCCGCGAAGGCATTTGACTTGTATCCGGTCCGCGCTTATCGCATTTCGACCTCGCGGTTCGGGATCGGCCAGCGTAACGGGAGCAATGGGACCCCGGTGGGGCTCCATCGAATCGCACGGAAAATCGGTTCCGGAGAACCGATGGGGACGGTGTTTCGAGGACGGCGTCCCGTCGGCTTGACCTGGCAAGGAGCCCGCGATACTCGAATTGCGCATCGGATCCTTTGGCTGGAAGGGCTCGAGCCGGGTTGGAATCGCGGTGGGGAAGTTGATTCCTTCCAACGATACATATATATCCATGGGACGGGAGATGAGATGACGCTTGGTCGGCCGCAGTCACATGGCTGTGTCCATCTGGCGGCGTCGGATCTGCTCCCCCTTTACAATCACCTCCCGATCGGTTCTCTCGTCTGGATCAATCGGTGCTAAATCCTCGCCTGATAGGGATGTCGTCCTCGACGCCCACGCGGCTCGCAACGGAGTGCGAGCCCTACCCACTCCGTTGCCGACGGCACCGGCAACAGGCAGAAGTTCTCGCTTATGCCAATTTGCCCTGGGCCCAGAGATCCGCTAATGTGATCATATGACACTTGCGGAAGAAATGACCGAGCTGGCCCGTCAAGCCAAAGCGGCCTCGCGGTCGCTTGCCGCTCTCTCAAGCGACGATAAGAACCGGGCGCTCTTGGCCATGGCCGATGCCCTGGAGAGCAATGGGCAACGGATCCAGGAGGCCAATACGCAAGATATGCAAACGGCTGCCGGGATGGAGCTCTCGCCCGCGATGCAGGACCGGTTGAAGTTGAACGAGAAACGGATCACCAAGATGGCTGAAGGCCTTCGTGAGGTGGCCGCGTTGCCGGATCCGGTCGGGCATGTCTTAGAAGAGCGTACCCGTCCCAATGATCTGAAGCTCCAAAAGATCTCCACACCGATCGGTGTGATTGTCATCATTTATGAATCCCGGCCGAATGTTACCGCGGACGCAGCGGGCCTTTGCTTCAAATCCGGGAATGCTACCATCTTGCGCGGCGGCAAGGAGGCACTGCAGTCGAACCAAATCATTGCGGAGATCATGGTCAACGCCGCCAAAGAGAAGGTGCCGGCCTTCCCCGAGTACGCAATCCAAGTTGTCCCGACATCCGACCGCGAAGTCGTTCCGACATTGTTGTCTTTGACGGAATACGTCGACCTCTGTATTCCAAGAGGCGGTGAAGGCTTAATCCGCGCCGTTGCCGAAGCCTCAAAGGTGCCCGTGATCAAGCATTATAAGGGAGTCTGCCACGTCTATGTCGATCGGGATGCCAACCTCGAAATGGCGGAATCGATCACCCTTAACGCGAAACTGCAACGCTCGTCGGTCTGTAACGCCGCCGAAACCCTTCTCGTTGATGAGGCTATAGCCCCGAAATTCCTACCCGATATCGTTGATCGATTGCTTGAGCAAAACGTGACATTGCGCCTCGACCAACGAACCAGGGAGTTTCTACCCAATGTCGGTGAGCGGGCAGAGGATGCCACCGAAGAGGATTGGACCACTGAATACAACGATCTTGTCTTGGCGGTCCGTACCGTGCACGGCCTTTCAGAAGCGATCGATCATATCAATCAATACGGTTCAGCCCACTCCGATAGTATCGTTACCGGTGATGAAGCCCGCGCCAGGCAATTTCTCAACCAGGTCGACTCGGCAGCCGTTTATTGGAACGCGTCAACGCGCTTCACCGATGGTGCCGAATTCGGGATGGGGGCCGAAATCGGCATCAGTACGGATAAGATAGGGGCACGCGGTCCGATGGGACTGGAGGAGCTGACTTCCTACAAGTGGATCGGAATCGGCTCCGGTCAGTTACGCACGTAATTGGCATGCTTCAACCTGACTCCTTTATCCCGGGTTAAGAAGCGAGAGAAGCAAACGGCGTCGTGGAGAGAGACTGGTTTTTGAATGAGCACACAGGCGAGCACCTCAAGTGTCGGGGCGGAAGCAGCTTGTTTTATTCGGGATCGAATTCCCTCCGAAGGGCTCTTTGCCGGGCATCATTGGCGGATCTCACCCGAGCCGTTTGCCCTCGATCCAAAGCTGGTTGAGGCATTCGAGAGACTGGGCCCGGTCCTGCTCCAGTTCTATCGCGCCACCAACCGCCTTTACCGCCATAGTGTCACTGGACGACAGCCACATTGGGTCGCCGATTGGCTCGAACAAGGGAAAGACGACACCGTCGTAAACCTCCAGCGCTCCTCCTCTTTTCGACAAGAAATTCCTCGGGTGATCCGTCCCGACATCTTATTGACCGATTCCGGCTTCGCCATTACCGAGCTCGATAGCGTTCCGGGCGGAATCGGACTGACAGCCTGGCTTAATGAGGTCTACACTCAAGCCGGGTTCAAGGTTATCGGCGGCCGAACAGGGATGCTCGACGGGTTTGAAAGCCTCTTTGACTCACGCGGGCAGGTGCACGTGGTCATTTCCGAAGAAGCGAGCACCTATCGCCCTGAAATGATGTGGCTGTCTCGCCAATTGAATGACCGCAATGGCGTCCCGCGCTTTCAGGTGCGTGACGCTCGCTTCAAGGACTTTCAAAGCGGCGATGCCATTTACCGGTTCTTTGAGCTATTCGACTTGGCCAACGTCCCGAATGCGCAGGCCATTCTCGATCGGGCAAAGGAAAAGCAATGCTTTTTGACCCCGCCCCCCAAATCCTTCTTTGAAGAGAAAATGCTCTTTGCCCTCCTATGGAATGGTCACCTGCAACATTTTTGGAAACAGCATGTTGGTAGTGGGTATCTCCGTCGTTTGCAGCAGACGGTCCCTTATACCTGGGTGGTCGATCCGACTCCTCTGCCACCGCATGGCGCAATCCCGGAGCTGGACATTGTCGCTTGGGAGCATCTTAAAGGGCTTTCGCAAAAGGAGCGGAATCTTATCCTGAAGGTCTCCGGCTTTTCCGAGACCGCATGGGGATCACGGGGAGTCTACCTCGGTAGCGACCTCTCATCTCAAGAATGGAGCGGGGCGGTCGACAAAGCCCTTGCCGAGTTTTCGCGGACCCCATTCGTGCTCCAGCGTTACTTCAAGCCGACCACCGTCGAAAGCTCCTGGTTCGACTTTGACACGAATCAACTCGTTCCCATGTTAGGAAGGGCAAGGTTGTGTCCGTATTATTTTGTTTCAGGCCACGGAGATTCCGCTTCTGTTCAATTAGGGGGCATTCTTGCGACAATCTGTTCCCCTGAGAAAAAGATAATTCATGGGATGAAGGAAGCGATTTTGGCGCCTTGTTCCGTTGGCAAGGAGCCGCTGTAAAAAAAAGTTTTATCAAAACCCTCTGTTAAGGCTAAATAAAGACGATGGCCAGTACGAAAGCGAAAAAGCGAACCACGCCCACGTCCAAGCAGAAGAGTGCCTCGAAACGGGCCTCTTCGAAGGCTGTGCAGAAGCCTATTTATGGTCACCTCCCCAGGTTTGAAAGGATGGTTGACCAGAGCGGCACAGGCGCGACGAATGCCGACTTCAACCCGGGAGAGTGGATCGATGCCCTCCTGATGGATGCCTATAAGGCCAATGCTTCCGACATCCATATTGAGCCGCTTAGCTCCGGAGCTCGGGTGAGGGTCCGTGTGGATGGAAACCTTCATGATGCCGCACTCATTTCCAAGCCACAATCCACTCGCCTGATCCGCCACCTCAAGACGCATGCCGATCTGGATCCGGTGACCGCCTTTGTTCCCCAAGATGCCCAAACACATTATGAGCTGGATGGCCAAAAGCTCGACATGCGGCTGGCTTGCACTCCTTGTTTTGCGGGCGAGAAACTGGTCCTTCGTCTCTTTGATCCCAACCGAATCGTTCATCGCCTGGAAGAGCTGGGGCTGCAGGAGGAAGACAAGGATCATATCTACCAATGGCTCAGCGAGATCAGTGGGATGTGCTTGGTGACCGGCCCGATCGGCAGCGGCAAGACCACTACGCTCTATTCGATCCTTCATGAGCTGAAGTTCCAGGATAAAGCGATTCTGACAATTGAAGATCCGGTGGAATACCAAATCGAGGGCGTCACTCAGCTCCAGGTCGACAACCGACACGGCTTGACCTTTAGCGAAGGATTGAAATCGATGCTTCGGCTCGATCCCGACTACCTGCTTGTCGGGGAGATTCGTGACCGTGAGTCGGGCCGGACTGCGGTGGATGCTTCCGCGACGGGGAAGGCATTGTTGAGCACAATGCACAGTCGAGACACAGCGGGAGTCGTGACCGCGCTTCGGAACTGGGAAGTAACCGACCACGAGATCGCCACGTCGCTTGAATTGGTTATCGCTCAGCGGCTTGTCCGGTTGGTATGCAAGCACTGCTGGCAATGGGCGCCCCCCGATCCTGTGGACGCCAACTGGCTTCGATCTCACCAAAAACAAGTGCCGAATAAGACAGTCAAGCCTGTCGGGTGCGAGGAATGTCAAGGGACAGGTTACCGAGGCAGAACCGGCGTCTTCGAGATTTGGCGCTACACCGAGGCCGATTACGATTTAATCCTCTCGCATGCCCATGAGCACGAAATCCGACGGCATTTGCGCCATCGCGATGTCGCATCGCTGCTGAACAAGGGGCTTCGTCTCGTCGATCAGAAGGTGACCACGCTTTCCGAGATCCGGCTGATGGGAAGTCATGAAACATTGCCCACTCCTTCCGTCCGCTAAGGGTCTGTAAAGAAATAAGTGTCTCATTTGCTGGATACACTGAGTCCTTTCCCTAACGCCTTCCATCGTACCAGATCCGGCAGGCTGTTCGGTCCAACATGGTTTTACGGGGTGAAATCAGTGCCCGTGCCAGGAACGCGAAGTGATCGCGGGGTCGGTATAGGGAGAGCTTGCGTCCGGCGGTTAACAAGGGATACCGATCGAGAATGACGATTTGTTTGCCTCTTTCACGGGCCCGTTGATGGAGTCGTTGGAAAAAATCAACCTCTTCCCCGGCAAAGTGCTTGTCGCTGAAGCCATGAAGCTCGTTGAAGACGGTGACCTCACAAAACATCAATGATCCCGCCGCCCACTGCTTCCACCGACTGATGCAATTCCATAGCCTCATCAACGGGCGGCTCCACCAACGCTGCTCATCGAATTCGATAACGCAGCCGCCGCCGATCACCTTGCCGGAAGCGAGACTCCGCTCGATCTCGGAAAAGAGGCCCTTTGAAGGATACGAATCCGCATCCACAAAGATCAGCCACCCTTCGCGAGCCGCACCGGCGCCCCGATTGCGCGCTCTCGAGATTTGATTGACCGGCTCGTGCACGACTCTTGCCCCATGGGCCTCTGCCAGCTCGCGTGTGTGATCCGTTGAGCCATTGTCACAGACAATCAGGTCGGTTCGCCAGCCGCGCTCCTCAAAGGCCTCCAATGCGCTTTGAATCGCCTTCAAGCAGCAAGCGATCAATCGTTCCTCATTGAACGCCGGGACCACGACAGTGACTACCCGCGGCGACGCCTCGTCCGATTCCTTGTTTGGCATCGTCGTGTCATTTCTCATTAAAATCGTGCGGTGTCGAATCAGGACCTCCCGAAAGCACCAATGACCAGATTGCTTGCCTGAGTCCCCCGCCATTGTCCGAAACCAACATCAACGTGTACCGTCCGGATCCCAGCGACTTACCAATCGTCATCCCCTCAAAATTATGGTGGACGCCCACCATTTTTTCCCAAAGCAGCGATTTTTGGGTCTTGTTCCACCCCTTGGAATGCTTCAAGCGGGCAATGTCCGAGACATCAGTGGCTTGGGCAATCTCCGCAAGGTAGATGGAGTAGCGAAATGTCGGGATCTTCCCCCCCAGCTCGCGCTCAAGCACCAACAAACGGCCTTCCGAAAGCGCGGCGAGATCCACGACCCCGCGTCGCTCGAATTCAGTAAATGGGCTCGTGCCGGATAAGGGGTCGACTGGGTAGACAAATTGGCCGACCGGCTCCAAGGCCGCATTGAACTGCTGCAGCCTGATGCGGGCGCCTTGGGATGGGGAAGTTATCGGGCCGTCCCCCTTCAATGTCTCTTCATTGGCGGTCCAAAGTGTCCGACTCCCGTGGTGGTATGCGAGCGACTCGAGACCGAAATTGTCCCGGAACCGGCTATAAACCGTTGAAACCGGAATGGTTTTGAGGAGCGAGCCGTTTCGGATTGCCATTTCTCGGATCACCGGCCCTTCGGAAGTCGGTGCCTCGTCCGCCACGAAAAGGGTCCGCCGCTGCCGATGATAGGCGATCCCTTCCAAGTCTCTGCCCTTAGAGAGGCTTATCGGTCTTCCGAAGCTCGCCGAACGCACTTGACCGGATACGGGATCGACCTTGATCGTAAGCGGGTAAGCCTTCGCCTCGGAATCGCCGACGACATAATACTGTTGCCCGCCTGTGTAAGTGATGCCGCTTAGTTGGCTTGCTCCTGTTTCCTGGGAGGGAATCGCGAAGATGTTTTCCAGCTCGCCCTTAATGGTGACATCAGCGGCGCTACCGCAAACCGCTACCAAGGCAATCGCAATCGACGTGACAACAACGAAGCATTTCGGGAAAAGAGAACCAATCCTCACAACCCTTCTCTTAACACAAGATCAAATCGTGTGCGAGCCTTAAAACTCCTGGACACGCATGACAAGTGGCTGCATGATGGCGCAAGTCGAATTGAGGAGACTTCGAATGGATAGGACGAGCATGACCGGCATAATGGCCGCCGTGAAGCTCTTGATGGCTGGGCTGGTTTTATTGGGGGCCATTGTAGCCGCCGCTTCAGAAGCCTGGGGTGCGGGCAAGCAAGAGCGGCCGAGCCAACACCGGAACAACCGGTTGGACCACGCGACCCTTATTGAGCAGGCCGATCTAGAGCGCGGTCGGCGGATATACCGGGAGGCGTGCTTGTCTTGCCACGGTGCCGACGGGCAAAAGACCATCAATCCACAGGCCCGTGCGTTTGGGAGAGGCGAGCTCCGCAACGGCGGCGATCCCTACAGTATGTTCGAAACATTGACGCAAGGCTATAAGACCATGCCGACAATGACATGGTTATCGCCCCAGCAGCGCTATGACGCGATCCATTACGTTCGCGAACGGTTCGTTAAGGAGAAAAATCCGAGTGAATACGTGCCGATTACTGATGAATATCTGGCATCGCTGCCGAAGGCCGGGCCAGGCGAAATGAGAGCCTCCACGAAATCGAGCGGCGATCGCGATTTTGGCGGTGCCCTAAGCTGGCGAGTTGCTTCTAAGGCGCGCTCAGGACTAACTGTCGATTTGGGAAGCCAAACCACCATCAGCTACAACTTGCATCGTATGAGTGTGGCCGGTGTCTGGACCGGCGGATTTTTGGACTTGAGCAACACGATGCTTGAGAAAAAGCGAGCTGGAGGCTCCCCTCGACCTGTTGGCCAACCGATACCAGAACTTGCCCAATGGCGGTGGGCGCTGAATGGGTCTTTCGACATCGGGCCCGAATCCTCGAACAGTTGGCCTCAACGCGGTCCCGCACCAACATCGTGGATGGAATATCAAGGGAGATTTGTGCACGGTAACCAGATCGTGCTCGCATATCGGATTGGTGAGCGAAAGGTGCTGGAGCTGCTCCAAATGCGCCAGCTCAGTGAGCGACCGGTATTGGTGCACACCCTTGAAATTAAGGCAGGTCGCGAACCGATGAAACTCCTCGTCGGGGGCTCTCCGGCCAAGGGGAAATCAAAGTCGATCCGTGGTTTGCTCAGCCTCGAGGGCAAGCGAGTCGGACGGCGTGGTGGCAAAGCCGCCGGCCACCTTGCGCTGCTCGGCATGGGCGACCCGAATAGCCCGTATCGCCGGTTTAGCGCAGCCGCCGTTGCCGGCAACGTGAAGGGGCTGAGGTGGAAGGTGGACGACAAGACCGGACTGGTACTTCACATCCCGGGTGGCGACCGGAGGCGGGTTGTACACGTCATGAGATACGCCGGTCAGGGCAAAGCGGAGATGCTTCAGTTTGCAAGCTTCGCGCGGTTTAACCGTGACGCGGCAACATTCACGCGACCGTCGAGCCTGACCGACGGGGGGCCACGCCGATGGAACCAGACCATCACGGTGGAGGGCAAGCTCGGTGAGGCTAGGAACGGCTATGCCCTGGATACCGTACCTATTCCGTTCAAAAATCGTTACAACGTTTGGATGCGAACAGCGGCGGTTGGTTTTTTCTCGGATGGGCGAGCGGTGGTGACAACCTATACGGGGGACGTTTGGATCGTCTCCGGACTTGACGACGACTTGGATGAGGTGAGGTGGAAACGTTACGCCGCGGGGCTATATGAGCCGTTGGGTGTACGGGTGGTGAATGGACAAATTTATGTAACCTGTCGCGACGGCATCGTGCGGCTCCACGACCTAAACCAAAACGGTGAAGCCGATTATTATGAAAGGTTTTTCGCCGATCCGAACGTCCGGACGCATTGGCACATGTTCAACTTTGATTTGCAGGTCGACCAGGCAGGCAACTTCTATTATGCCAAAACCGGTCTGTTCAACGACTTCACCACACCCGGTGCCATCATGCGGGTTGCCCCGGATGGTTCCGAGGGCGAGCGGATCGCGACCGGCTTCCGAGTGCCT
>JAHEOI010000253.1 GCA_018610125.1 Verrucomicrobiota bacterium | reverse complement strand
CGAGAGTGGCCGGCTCCGGATGCAGCGGCGCGTATCGCGAATCGTCTGATGTCACGCGAGGAATCGAGCCGCACTAAGCCGGGCGAAGCGCCAAGACAACAACAGATCACAGTCGCATGATTACATTTGAGCCACATCCCGAGCATCGTGTCGAAATGGATCATCTCGGTTTGATTTATCGGGAGCTCGTCGGTTCCCTCGGGCAGGCGACCCGGATCGCTCGGAACGAGCCGATGGCCAAGAGGACGACCCTGAGGGTAGGAGGCCCGGCCGATATTTATATCGAGCCGGCAGACGAAAGTGATCTCGGCGCCGTCATCCGGTTTTGCCAAAAAAGGGCTTTGCCTTTGCTCATTCTGGGCCGGGGCTCGAATCTGATCGTTAAGGATCACGGAATCCGAGGTGTCGTTGTGAATCTCGGGCAGGACCATTTCCAACGGCTTGACTTTGACGGTGAGTGGGTCACTTGCGGGGCGGGCGCTCGATTGAAGTCATTGGCAATGAAGTCTCGTAAAGCGGGTTTAACCGGCTTTGAGTTTGCCGAGGGGATTCCGGGCACCGTCGGCGGAGCCATGCGCATGAATGCGGGCGCGATGGGGTCGTCATTTTTTGATGTGTTGTATCGGTTTCGGTTCATGGACCGTTTCGGGGAGATCCATGATCAGCTCGCCGAGGCCACCCCGGTCGAATACCGGTCGTGTAGGCTCTTGAAGGAATGTGTCGCTTTGGAAGCGGTCCTTCGAGGGCGACATGCCGATGACGAAACGATCGAGCAGCGATTGAAGGCTTCCGGCGACAATAGGAAGAATTCCCAGCCGGCGGCCTCGAGTGCGGGGTGCATGTTTAAAAATGCGACATGCGCCGCTGCCGGCAAGCTCATTGACGAGCTCGGACTCAAGGGAACGCGGGTCGGCGGGGCGATGATCTCCGAAGTGCACGGTAATTTTATTATCAATCGCGGCGGCGCGACAGCAGCCGAGGTGCTTGAATTGATTCGGTGGACCCAAAGCCGCGTGATGGAAGAACGGGGCATTGCGCTTGAAACGGAAGTTGAAATCGTCGGAGAATGAGTAACCAAGCTCAACCTGATCATATTGTCGTCATGCTGGGAGGCCCCTCGGCCGAGCGGGAGGTTTCGTTGCGCTCCGGCCAAGCGGTCGCTGAAGCGCTCCGGCAAAGCGACTATAACATTTCAACCGTGGATCCGGTATCTCCGGATTGGGAGCTTCCTTCCTCGACGGACGTCGTATTCCTCGCCCTCCATGGAACGTATGGCGAGGATGGAACGGTCCAACAACGCCTCGAAGAGCTCGGGATCCCTTACACCGGCTGCGATTCCGTGGCGAGTCGGGTCGCGTTCAACAAGGTGGCGACGAAGCGACGATTGATCGAGTCGGATCTTCCAACCCCCTGTTTTGACGTATTCCGAAGCAAGGGGTGTCCATTGCCGACCGGATGGGTCCCGCCGGTGATTCTGAAGCCGGTCTCTCAAGGGTCGAGTGTCGGCCTGGAGCTCGTTGAGCAAGCAGAGGAATGGGGCGAGGCATTGGCGCGCGTTTTGGAGTTGGACAACGAAGCCTTGCTCGAGGAGCGGGTTGTCGGAAGCGAGGTGACAGTCGGGGTCCTCAAGGACCAAACATTGCCGACGGTGGAAGTGGTCCCCAAGAACCGCCGTTACGACTATTATAGTAAATATACTTCCGGCGCGAGCGAGTACTTTTGTCCGGCACGGTTTTCTCAGGAATTATTGGAACGAGCTCAAGCGATCGCCCGTCGCGCGTTTGAGGCTGTGGGAGGGCGTGACTTCGCCCGAATCGATATGATTGTTGCAGAGGATGGATCACCTTATGTGCTGGAGGTTAATACCCTTCCCGGCATGACCGAGACAAGCCTTTTGCCGAAGGCCGCCGCCGCGGCCGGGATCGACTTTCCGGCGCTGTGTCGACAAATGGTCGAAATGGCGTGGAATCGGCGCGCTAAGGGAGCCGAGCAGGATCGCGGATAGCCTTGGACCATTGACTCATGGCAAACCCGAAAGGAAAGAAAAAAAAGGAGAAGGAAGAAAGCGATGTCTTCGATGTCAAGGTTCGCTCGAAGAAGACGCGCTCGGATCGTTGGCGCCTGGTAGGGAGGGCGATTGTCATATTGGTGGCGACCGGTGCGGCGCTGGCTGTCTTTTGGGAGGCGGGAAGCCGGGTGCTTAATGAGCTGGTCTATCATAACGAGGTCTTTGAAATCCAATCCGTTGAAGTGGAGACCGACGGCCTGTTGGCGAAACGGCATCTCAAGCGCTGGTCGGGCGTCGAGAAAGGGGACAACCTGCTTGGCGTCGAATTACGCCGCGTTCGACGCGATCTTAGACTGATTCCATGGATCCGCACGGCAGCGATTGAGCGAGCGTTGCCGGACAAGCTGCGGATTGAAGTCAAAGAGCGCAAGCCGATAGCGCAGGTCTATGCGGTACGCCATCAGAAAGGGGCGGCAGGGTTCGAAGGGATCATCCTGTATATCGATGAGGAGGGATATGTCTTTCCTCCACGAAATCGGTGGATGGCCGATGATGCGCAGCGTTCGTCGTCAAAGCCTCGCCCTGCAATAACCGGACTGGATATTTCGAAGCTACGGCAGGGGCGACGAGTCAAATCGGATGATGTCTTGGCTGCGGTCCGCCTACTGACCCGATTGAAGAATTCTCCGATGCACGACCGGGCTGCCGTGAAACATGTCAGCGTCGCCGGCGAGAACATCCTGAAAATGACGACATTTAACGGGAGTAAGATTGTATTTGCGACGCACCGTTTCGACCGGCAACTGGTTCGGTGGTACACGGTCCATGAGGCAGCCCGGCGTTTGAACCGGGAGATCGGGTATTTGAATCTATCGGTTTCCAACAACGTGCCGGCCAGATGGAAGAGCGAATCGCTATCGGAAACGCAAGGAGAGAGCCAACACCCTAAACAAAAGAACAATGTTTGATTCAACCAAAATTTTAGTCGGACTCGAAATCGGCACTTCAAAGGTCTGTGCCATGGCTGGAGAGTATAATCTTAACACAGGCGAGTTAAAGATTATAGGCGTGGGCCAGGCCAAGTCGCGGGGGGTTCGAAAGGCCGAAATTACCGATCCCACACTGGCTGAGGAGGATGTGCGGCATGCGATTGCCGAAGTCGAGCAGATGGCGGATGCCGAAGTCAGAAGTGTTTTGCTGGGGGTCTCCGGGGGGCACCTGCGCGGCTTTAATAATCATGGTGTTCATCCGGTCGTCTCGGAAGATAGAGAGATCGGGCAGCAGGATGTGAACGACGTGATTAAAAATGCCAAAGCGATCAATCTGCCTGCCGAAAACTATGTCGTGCATGCGATCCGCCAGCACTTCGTCGTCGATGGTCAGAATTCGATTCGTGACCCGGTCGGGATGTTCGGCTCACGGGTGGAGGTCAATATGCACGTCCTCCACGGCAATTTTAATCGGCTCCAAAACCCGGTGCGGGCTGTCAAAGGACTGCACCTTGGCGTGGACGGTTTGGTTTTTAACGGATTGGCGTCGGCGCTGTCGTTGCTCTCGAACGAGCAGAAGGAGCTGGGGGCACTCGTTATCGACCTCGGCGGCGGAGTGACGGAGTACGTCGTTTACTCGGGCGGGATCGTCAAGCACACCGGGGTTTTGGGTGTCGGTGGTGACCATGTCTCGAACGATCTGGCCTATGGACTGAAAGTGCCGCTTGGGCGCGCCGAAGAGTTAAAAGTCGAGCACGGCGGTGCCATGGTGGATGAGACCGTGTTAGGTAAGACGATCACCTTGGATACCGATTCGGGAATCCCGGAAGAGGTGAACTTGGAGCACCTTAGGCGGATTATGTCGGTGCGCCTTGAAGAGATTTTCCAATTGGTCGAGGAAGAGCTCGCGCAATTGGGCTTACTGGCTTATCTGCGTGCGGGTGTCTTCTTATCCGGCGGCGGTGCGCGGATTCCGCAGATCCAAAAATTGGCCGAACGTGTCTTTCAAATGCCCGCGACCCTGGGGGGCAATCGCTCAATGGAAGGCTTGAACCCGGTGCTGGATCAGCCGGAATTCGGAGCGCCGTTGGGACTGGTGAAATATGGAACCTTTCAAGAGAGAAATCGCGACCGGAGTGGAAGGCTTAGTAAAGGCTTGCGGAGTGCTGTCAACGGACTGTTGAAGCGATCCGGTTAAAAGCGGCTTGGTGAAAGGTGGGAGTGAGAGTGAGAGTGGGAGTGAGAGTGGGAGTGAGAGTGAGAGTGGGAGTGAGAGTGAGAGTGGGAGTGGGAGTGAGAGTGAAAGAGTGGAAGGTAAGGGGGGAGGAGTGGCGGAGAGAGGACAGAAGGAAGAAGCCGTCGCGTGTGGCTGGGATTGGTCTGAAATGATTTTGGAAAATTTAATAATAGGAATGGAGCGGATATGATCGCATCAAATACTTCGAGCGGAACGGGGTACGAGCATGGAGTGGTGACAAAGGTGATCGGTATAGGTAGCACGGGCTGTGCGGTGGTGGATCACTTGACCCAGTCGGATTGGCCCGGCGCGAGGTTTATCGCGATGCACACCGATCCGGCGGCACTGGAGCGGCTGCAGGGTGCGGAGGAGTGTCACCTTGGAAAGGAAATGCCTCCCGGGATGGGGGTAAGCGGTGATCCCGAGCTCGCCGAGGGCATTAGTGAAGAGGATGCGGAGCGTATCCGTGAAATTTGTCGGGGGGCCAATCTGATTGTCGTTGTTGCCGCACTGGGCGGCGGCGTCGGAACGGGGGCGGCTCCGATTCTGGTTCGGTTGGCCAAGGAAGTGGGAGCAATCGCGCTCGGAATTGTCACGCTTCCATTCGATTGCGAAGGGCCATTAAGGCAGAAACAAGCTCGAAGGGGGTTCTCTCAGCTTAAAACCAATGCGGATGGCGTTATCTGTTTCCCCAATCAAACTATCCTTGCCTATCTGGATAAGCACTCCAGCTTGATCGAGTTTTTTAATGCCGCCAGCGATCGCTTGGTGGAAGCCGTTCAGCGACTCGGGCGCATCCTGTTGTGTCCGGGGTTTATGAAGATCAGCTTCTCGGATTTATGCGCCGTTCTCCAGGGACGTCAGATGGAGAGTGCGTTCGTTCACTTGGAGGGAACCGGTGAGCGGCGGCTCGAAGACGCGGTATCGCAACTGGTCGAGCATTCGCTGGTGAAACGGACGCGACTTGGATCGCCCGAGACGCTCCTCGTCCATATCGAGGGGGGAAGTGACCTCACGATGGCCGAGGTGAATGCGCTGATCGAGAAGATCAACCATCAGTTCGGCGAAGCACAAGTGGTGATTGGGACAAGCCTCGAAGAGCATTTTGAGGGGGCGGTCGGTCTGAACGTGCTTCTCTCCCGCCGCAATTTCATTTCGGATACCGGTGAGCCTAAAGGCGTTTCCGGCGGCGATGAAAGCAACGAACGGGCGGGTGAGATGTCTCAGGATTTGAAGGCACACTACGAGAATCAAACGGTTGAGCGCTCGACTTATCGGTTTGTCCCTCCGCCACCGGTGCTGACAGAGGAGCGTCGCGAAAAGATCCTCCGAGAAGCCCGCGATGTCCCATGGAAATGGCAGGTAGCGACGAAATTGAGACCGGGCTACACCCCGTTTGAAATCTTGTCGAACGGGCGCTTTGAAAAGAGTGAGCCCACCATCCATCGGGGCGAAGACCTCGATGTGCCGACCTACATTCGCCGTGAATTGCGGCTCGATTAGCAACGTGCCGGCTGGAAACGACAATATCCGTGTGGGTTAGACGGCCCGTGTACCATATGATAGACTCATGCCGATCGATGAAGAGCCCGATTTTATTGTTAGTCATCTCCTTGGTGACGGCTGCCTATGGGCCGCAAGTCGTTTGCGCAAGGGCCGAGTCGGCAACGGAGACCCCGCTCGCAGGTCACCTCCACGTCCGAAATGAGCTGACCAATTCACGGATTCGCTTTAAACAAGAGGGCCAAGGGCACGTGGCTTTTATGGGCGGGTCGATCACGGAGATGGATGGATTTCGGCCGCGCGTGATGGAGTGGTTGACCAATCGTTTTGCGGATACCGACTTCCGATTTACGAATGCGGGTATCGCCTCGACAGGCTCCACCACCGGGGCATTTCGGTTGAAATCGGACATATTGGACAAGCAGAGGGAAGTCGACTTGCTCTTCTTGGAGTTCGCGGTGAACGATGATCAAGACGAGCAGCTTGACAGGGAGGAATGCCTTCGTGCGATGGAGGGGATCATTCGGCACTGCCGACGTGCCAATCCGTTGATGGACATTGTGCTGATTCATTTCGTGAATCCCCCGATGCTGGAGAGCCTTCGGAATGGCAAGCGACCCATTCCAATTCGGTGCCATGAAACCGTGGCTGAGCGGTACGGCGTCTCGTCCATTAACCTGGCGGCGGTCGTGGCGGAAAAAATTAATCAAGGTGAGCTGAGGTGGGAGGACTATGGCGGGACCCATCCCGGACGGCGAGGGAATGCACTGTGTGCCGACTTGGTAGCCAGGTTATTGACTGAGGCGTGGCAAAGACCGCTCACTTCGGAGGTTAAGCCGCTGACCCATTCGCTGCCCGATAAGATCGATCCCTTCTGTTACAGTCAAGGTAGGATGGTCGCGCCGGGGAAAGCCGATGCCGATGGACATTGGGAGCTGGGAGATCCCGATTGGACGTCGCTGAAAGGAAGCACCCGTCCTCGTTTTCGGGGGCGTACGATGCTGCATGCGACTCATCCCGGAGCAAAGCTTGAGCTCGAGTTTTCCGGGACGGCCGTGGGCGTTTACGTCACTGCCGGCCCGGATGCGGGCATGTTGGAAGGCCGCATCGACGATTCCAGCTTCTCGCGCGTCAACCTATATCATCGATTCAGCAGGCAATTGCACTACCCGCGAACCGTCATGTTGGCGACCGAGCTTCCCCCCGGACGGCACCGCTTAACTTTGCGGATCGCCGACGAAACCGAAAGTGACGGCCATGCCGCCCGGATTCTTGGCTTTGCGGTTAATGGGTCTCCTGCTTCGAATCAATGAGGATGGGCCGGCGGCTTCGACTCATCCTCACCTTCAAGTAGGACGCTGAACACCTTGAAGGCGGTGATAACAAGCATGACGACGCCGAAAACGATCAAATATGACCAGACCATAATCTCTCTCCTTTATCGTTGTTTGTATCTTTAATGTCTGGCATTAAGATAAACGCCGGCGGCCGGGCTGAAATTGATTCGGATCAAGTCCTCGGCCATTTACCTGAGGTAAGGTAACGATGTATGGAAGAAACGATTCAGCTCGTCCACTTGTATATCTCTCGTGGCCATAATTTCGTCGGCCATCACGGAAGACCGCCCGGACAGCATGAGATCCACGAGGTGGATCGGTTAGACTGTCGTTCGGGAGAGGGGATTTACGGTGACCGGTTCTTCGGTCATAAGCAAAACTTCAAGGGGCAAATCACATTCTTCGCGTACGAGGTCTATCTTGAGCTTTGCCGCGAATTGAACGTCAGCTCACACTCGCCGGCCGCGTTTCGACGAAACGTCATCACCCACGGCGTTGATTTGAATTCGCTTATCGGTCGGGAGTTTGAAATCCAGGGAATACGGTTTTTCGGGACTGAGGAATGTCGGCCATGCTACTGGATGGACCAGGCGTTTGCTCCCGGCGCGGAGGCCTTCCTGCGTGGGAAGGGAGGACTTCGGGCCAAAATCCTTTCTTCAGGCGTTCTTAAACCGGATCGCACCGGCCGGGTTGCTTTGGTCCGGCAGAGCCCGGTTCAAAGTACGTAGCGAGGCGTTGATGGTAAAAAAGAGGTTGCTGCTCGAATCACTCGGATTCGCCGGGCTCCCGATATTCTTTCAACTCCTTGTGGACTCCGTCCAATGCCTCATCCAACGAGTCTGTTCGGGCTATCAGCACGACCTTGCCACCTCGCGGCCTTCCACAGTGGACCGAGATATTCCAACCGCCATCTTTTCCTTGCGGGGTCATTTCGATTTTCTGAATTCGTTCGAAGGGCATGCCTTGGACATCGTTCTCGAGTGATGGCCAGGTTCGTTCTTGGGACATACATTTACCTCCTTCGGTCATGTTTTACAAATCGTCTGGGGTTCTCTGTGGGGTGCCACTCGTGAGGTGCAAGCACCTCAAGCCCCGGGAGCAAGCAATGCCCCTGTTTCCGTGAGCGGCACGGTTTGCAATCTGTCGGACGAATTTTCGAAACTCGCCTTACCGGTTCTCTACGGTGATTCTGTCTTGGGGGTTCCTCCGATGGTATGTCAAGAACAGACCGATCGCTTTGCGTAGCGTCAAAGCCATCGGCGTCCAAGCCTGATGTCAGCATGAACGGTGCGTCCAATAACCGTCCGGTTCCAATCCCCCATTTCATTGAGGGCAGATTAGCATACGAGCCCTTATAAAGTAAATACCTTATTAAGGAAGTGGGGTTTACCCTATTTGACTCGGAAGGGGAAGGTGAGTTGTCGGCAGCTTGATGATTCGATAGACTCTCTTCGATGATCACGAAAGGGGAATTCGAGGCCATGACGCCGGAAAAGGCATTACGGAAGCTGCAAGAAGGGAATGCTCGGTTTGTCGAAGGAAGGATGTTGCATCGGGACCATGCCGATGAGATTGCATCGACGTCCGGGGGGCAAAATCCCTTTGCGCTCGTCCATGGCTGCATTGATTCGAGAACGCCGGCGGAGAGAATCTTCGATCAAGGGATCGGCGATATTTTCCATACCCGGATTGCGGGCAATGTGATTAATGAGGATGTGCTGGGGAGCATGGAATATGCCTGTGGGGTTGTGGGGACACCGTTGATCGTTGTCATGGGGCATACTTCATGCGGGGCAATCCGTGGGGCATATGAAGGGGTGGAAATGGGAAATTTGACCGGTCTCTTGGAGAAGATTTCCCCCTCCATCGAGGCGGCAAGATCCGAAGCTGCCTCGGTCGACTCGAATTTTCCCGATTTGGTAGCTCGGACGCATGCCAAGCGGATGCTTTCCGAGATCCTGTCACGGAGTAAGATACTGAAGGAGCTCGTCGAGCAGGGAAAAGTAATGGTGACGGCGGCAATGTATGATGTGACGAGTGGCAAGGCGGAAATCTTTGGAGAATCCGCTTTTTGTGGCTCGTGACGACAAAACGTGAGCTTTTAATTAAGGAGATCGATGTGAGTGAACGCACTGTCGAAGAGGAACGCCTTGAAGAAGAGGCCGCTCGGCGTCAGAACTGGAAGCGGTGGGGGCCTTATCTGCCGGAAAGGCAATGGGGAACGGTGAGGGAGGATTATTCGGCCGAGCAGGATCCTTGGGCGTATTTTCCCCACGATCATGCCCGGAGTCGGGCGTATCGCTGGGGAGAAGATGGGCTTCTGGGATGGACCGATCGACAGTGCCGTCTCTGCGTTGCGCCAAGCTTTTGGAATGAGCGCGACCCGATCCTCAAGGAGCGTCTTTTCGGCTTGAGTCACTCCGAAGGGAATCATGGCGAGGATGTCAAAGAAGTCTATTATTATCTCGATTCGTTGCCGACCCATGCCTATGCGAAGGCGCTGTACCGGTATCCTCAGGAGGCCTTTCCCTATCGGCGGCTTGTGGCAGAAAACGCCCGACGTTCCAGGCATGATCGCGAACTGGAGCTGATTGATACAGGCGTCTTCGATCAGGATCGTTATTTTGACTGCTGGATTGAATATGCCAAAGGCGGGCCTAACGACATCCTGATCCGGATCACGGTTTCCAATCGGGGGCCCGAGAAGGCGCCGATTCATCTGCTCCCGACACTTTGGGCCCGGAATACATGGATTTGGGGATGCTCCCATGAGGGATGCGGTCTTAAGCCCGCGGTCTCGCAGGAGAGCCCGAGCACGCTGAACATTCACCATGAGGGCTTGGAGCCATTCACGCTCGAGATTGGCCCTTATTCGGATGGCAGCTTCCCGGAGTGGCTGTTTACCGAGAACGAAACCAACACTCAAAAGTTGTTTGGCAGTCCATCGTGGACCGATTATGTGAAAGACGCGTTTCACGAGCGGGTGGTTCAAGGGGCCGAACGGGCGGTCAATCCAGAAGGGAGGGGGACAAAAGCCGCGCCTTGGTATCGCTTCGACTTGGCTCCCGGGGAGAGCGCCACGGTGAAGCTGCGGCTCTTCGGAGAAAGTGAGCGCCCTCCCGAGGCGGATCGCGTGGGCGAAGCCTTTGACGAAATCTTTAGACGGCGAATTGAGGAGACCGATGCCTTTTATGAAAAGGTCTTGCCGGCCAACCTGGCGGATCGGCAGCGGTTGCTTTTGCGACAAGCTTATGCCGGGCTCCTCTGGACCAAGCAATTTTATCACTACATCATTGAGGATTGGCTCGACGGTGACGCGAACATGCCTCAGCCACCCAGCTCACGCAGGGAAGGCCGCAATAGCGACTGGTCGCAGCTCTATTGTCGTGATCTCCTTTCCATGCCGGATAAATGGGAATATCCGTGGTTTGCGGCGTGGGACCATGCCTTCCATATGATTCCGTTTGCACGAATCGATCCGGAATTTACCAAACAATCCCTTATTCGGCTTCTCCGGGAGTGGTACATGCACCCGAACGGACAGATCCCGGCTCACGAATTCAACTTTTCCGACGTCAATCCACCCGTTGATGCATACGCCTGTTGGCGGGTTTATCAACGGACGGCGCAGGCAGGAAAGGCCGATACCTCATTCCTCGAGAGCTGCTTTCAAAAGCTGCTGCTCAACTTCACTTGGTGGGTCAACCGCAAGGACCCTTTCGGACGCCACCTCTTCTCTGGAGGCTTTTTGGGCCTCGACAACATCAGCGTCTTTGACCGTAACAAACCGCTTGCTTCGGGACATTACCTGACCCAAGCCGATGCCACCGCTTGGATGGGATTCTATTGCGGCACGATGCTTGCCATAGCGCTTGAGCTCGCCCCGCAAAACCGGGCTTATGAAGACATGGCCTCCAAGTTCTTCGAGCACTTTGTCGGGATTGTCGACTCGGTCAACACCTTGGGTGGGTCCGGCCTATGGGATGAGGCGGATGGCTTCTATTACGACCAGCTTTCCGTTGGCGACGACGTCATCCCATTGCGGGTGCGGTCATTGGTCGGGCTGATCCCATTGATAGCCGTCGAGGTCATTAATCGATCGCACATGCGGCAACTTCCGGGCTTTTGCAAGCGCTTGAATTGGTTCATGGAGAATCGAGCGGATCTGGCTCGGCACATTGCGTTCATGGAATGCAGCGAGGAGAATGAAAACGGGCTTTACCTCTTGGCCATCCCGTCTCGGTCCAAGCTTTTACGCGTGTTGAGCTATCTCCTCGACCCGGAAGAATTTCTATCACCGTTCGGCATCCGTTCGCTGTCCAAGTTCCATGAGCGCCATCCGTTCGGCATCCATTTGGAAGGCGAGTACCATGAAGTGCGGTACGAGCCGGGTGAGTCGCAAACAGGCCTCTTTGGCGGCAATTCCAACTGGCGAGGACCGATTTGGATGCCGCTCAATTACCTGTTGATCGAGGCACTTGAGCGGTATCACGATTTTTTCGGCGACAGCCTGCAAGTTGAGTGTCCAACTCGATCGGGAGAGTACAAGAATCTTCGTGAAGTCGCTCGCGAGATTGAAGGACGGCTGCTGAGGCTGTTTGAGCCCGCTTCAAGCGAAGGCGGCACGAGCACCATGTCTTGGGGGAATGAGCGCAATGAGGCATTGCATCTCTTTTACGAATTTTTCCATGCCGAAACCGGGCAAGGTCTCGGCGCGAGTCACCAAACCGGCTGGACCGCCCTGATCGCCCCGATGCTGGAGGATTACGTCGCCGGCGATTCCGGATAAACCGCGAAGCGAAAACGCGCTTGCCACACTGATTTCTTTCCAGACCCTTAACGGCCGGCAAGCTTGTCGAGCTGCGACAGGGTAAATCGCATGCTGATGATGTATGGCTTGGCGCCTTCAGTCCAATGGCCATAGGTGGTTGTGACAAAGGTGCCGTCGGGGAGGACCTCGATAGCCGGGTAGGCACAATCCGCGCGGTGGTGATTGTTCCCCAACCGAACCCGATACTCGCCGGCTGCATGGTTACCTTTTCGGGCGTTTAGCAGATCTTCCCAGGTGCCGACCCAACCGACCCAGTCACCTTCAGTCGGGCTGTCGTAGGCTTCAGGAGTCCGGTCTCTAAAGCTGATAAAAAGGCGTCCGCTCGGACCGTATGCCGCTTGGTGGCGGTCGCCGGTCAAGACTGCCGGAAGCTCGCGCGGTTTGCTCCAGCTTTGGCCATTATCGTGAGAAAACGTGATGTGGGAGTTTTGGGTGCGACTGTTCTCACGGAGCAACATAGCGAGGGTTTGTTGGTCATTCGGCGACCGCACCAAGCCGGGCTCACAAAGATGGACGTCGCCGCGCGATAGGATCGCCTCGGGCTTACTCCAGGTGCGTCCGCCGTCATTGCTGATCGTCTTGTACACCGTAAAGACCCCGGTGGATTTCGCAGCGGGACCGCCACGCACCGTCCGGTCCCCACCGTGGAGAAACCGCCCGTCGTCATGGAAGAATGCCATGTAACGGCCTCGGTCGATCCGAATCATATCCGACATCGCCACCACGCCTCCGAAATCGCCGATCGGGCGCAGCGGTGTCCATTCGCGGCCCATGTTTTCCGATATGGCCATGCGGATCGGGTAAAGCCCGGAAAAGAGAAGCAAGCGTTGGCTCCCGCTCCGGTCCTCCGTTTGATACAGGATCGGGACCTCGCGGGAGGTGGCCCAATTCTCCGGTGTGGACAATCGATCGGACCAAGTCTTGCCTCCGTCATCGCTCCGCTTCATCACGATCGCTCCGATCCCGTGCCCCTTGGGGTAAACGCAGTAAATGGTCTTGCCGTCGTCAAGAAGCACCGTCGATGGGTGACCCAGGTACTGCCCCGGCTCCCGGTCAACCACGACGCGCATTTCAGGATGGTCTTCGAGGTCGATCGTCGGGAGATCATAACGCGGGTGGTCTTGGGCCTGACTGACGACCGGCGCGACCGAGCCAAGGGCCAGGCCAAGGGCGGTTGTCAACAGAAGCTGCTTCCAACGACGGTTCGAGGTGCCGGTGAATAAGGCCATACAATCCCCGGATTCTTTGGACAAAGCGAATTTCATGGTTTTGAGTCAACTTCTTGGAATTGGCTTGCGGCAGCTTAATGGCGACATACGCCAAGACACAATCATTTTTCCCGATGCGGATTGATCCGAAGTCGGGAGATAGGGTAAATAAGGGGGCAAGCTAGTTGACTGGCCGAGTGGCAACAAGGTTCACAGGGAAGGGAAGGCACGCAGCAGAAGCCCATGGCAAAAAAGCAGCCCGTTCAAGGCGATTTTGGTTTCGGTTCCACGGAGACGGCCGACGTAGGAGAATCTGGCGCTCCTCTGGAAGTGACGCTCGATGATACCGCGTTACAGGTGACCATCGCATGGTTAAGCCCCGAGAGTGGTCAAGAGAAACGGCGGATCCAAATTCAGGTTATCCGGAGTGACGAGCTGAGGTGGTATTTTCGGCTTGACTCGCCTGGGAAGGAGGATGAGACCAGTTGGCATCGCATGGCGATTCGGGCACGGATGAAAGCCATTAATCGGACCTCGCCTGTTCCGGACTGGGATCGCGTCCGTGTCCATCAGATTGAGTGGAACGGAAAAACCAAAACGAAGCGTCAGCTCTCTTCGGACGAGCTGTTTGATGAATTTCCGGTCCTGCAATGGCTAGAGAACCAAATTGTGCGGATGACACGGATGTATACTCAGTGGATGCAAGAATCCGTGCTCCAGGGAATGGCCAATAGGGCTCGGCAACGGCAGGAGTCGCAGCGGCGGTCAGAGCAGAGGCAAAAGAGCGGGCCCGTGCCTTCATTCTACCGGAAGCCGGAGCCGAGCCCGAAAAAGGCGCCGGCTCTAAAAAAAACCGCATCCTCGAAAAAGAGCGCCAAGCAAGACAAAAGTGCGGGATCAAAGGAAAAGAATAAGGAATCCGGCGAAACAGCGCAGGCCCCCGCCGAGGAAATCGCTAAAATGCCTGTGCCGGAGATCCCGGTCCATGTGCATCCGCCCGAGGTCAACCCGGATGAGCTTAACGACCTGACGACGCTTTCGGATTACTTTCTCTTGGAAAAGGCTTCCCGCTGGTGGGTTTCGAATCAATCCGATGATCTGTTGGCGCTTCCCTATTGCGATGTCGAGCAGTTGGAATATCAAGTGCGCACCGCGTTGCGGGTGATCGGGCCGCTCCGAGGGCGTGCGCTGCTGTCCGACGAGGTGGGACTCGGAAAGACCATCGAAGCCGGGCTCGTCCTGAAGGAATACCTGACGCGCGGGATGGTGGAGCGCTTCCTCGTGCTGACCGTGCCGTCGTTGGTCGATCAATGGCAGGAAGAGCTTCGAACCAAATTTGATTTATCGACCGCCACGACCAATGATTCGGGGGTTCGCAACGACCTCGGCCAATTCTGGCGCGAAAATCAAGGGATTGTGGCGTCCCTGCATACCTTGAAGCAACCTCGGCACGTCAAAATTGCTCAGGAATGCAATTGGGATCTGCTGATTGTCGATGAGGCGCACTATCTTCGAAATCGAAGCTCGCAAGCCTGGAAGGCGATCAATTCACTCCCTCGTCAGTTCCTATTGCTTTTGACAGCAACCCCGGTGCAGAATTCGCTGGAAGAGCTTTACAACCTCGTGACGCTGCTCCAACCGGGTCAATTGCCGTCTCCTCAGGAGTTCCGAAATCGCTTCATCGATCCCAAGAACCCGCATCAGCCCAAGGCCCCTGAAGAGCTTCGGCGTCTCCTTGGCCAGGTCATGATTCGGAATACAAGGGCCAATGCCGGCATCGAGCTTCCCTCGCGGCGCTCCGAGACGGTTCAGTTTGAACCGGACGTCCGGGAGCGCGACTTTTGGACCAAATGGGAGCCGGAGCTTCGAGAGAGCTTGGGGCGACTCTCGTCCAATCAATCGAGCTTGTGGGGGAGGCTTTTGCTCCAGGCGTCCGGAAGTAGCCCCTCAGCATGGGAGGCATGTCTCAATTCCTATCCCGAGCAGGAACTGGCGGCGAAATGGAAACGGGAGGTGCCCGAATCCGGAAGCTGGCGCCAAAAATGCGACGCGCTGCCGCCTTTGGCTCGCGGTGAAGGCGGCGTCGTCGTCTTTACCCAGTTCGTCAAAACCCAGCTCGCTATCTCGGAGTACCTCAAAGAGCAAAATGTCCCGGTCCGGGTCATTAATGGTCAAACCCCGCCCGAGGAGCGTCAGCCGATCACGGAGAATTTCCGGCGCGAAGGTGGGGTGTTGTTGTTGACCCGCAGTGGCACGGAAGGTCGAAATCTCCAGTTCTGCCATCGCCTGGTCAATTTTGATCTCCCATGGAACCCAATGGAGATCGAACAGCGAATCGGTCGCCTCCATCGACTCGGACAGCAGCACACGGTTCGAATCTACAATTTCGTGACGAGCCGGTCGTTGCAGGAGCAAATCCTCACCATTCTTCAAGAGAAGTTGAACCTGTTTGAGCTGGTGGTCGGTGAAACCGGCCTGATATTGGGCGACCGGTTTTCCAGCGACGATTTTGCGGACGAAGTATTTCGTCGTTGGCAAGACTCGCCGGATTCGGTCGATCAAGCCTTGGATGAGCTCGGTGACGAGCTGGCAGCGGCCCGTAACCGATACTTTGAGGTCAAGGAGCTGGATGACACGTTGTTCTCCCACGATTACGAAGAGCTATGAAACTCCCAAAATCACGGCACGAACCCGACAAGGTTGCCCGTTTCTTTCAGGAAGCCTTGGAAAAGCTCGGGGGAATCTGCGAATGGAGCTGGCACGATCGGCTCCACGTGCTCGCGGAAGGCACGGCCGCATCGCTTTGGACCGCAAACGAGAGCGTCGTGGACGCCGAGCTCCACTTTCCGCCTTCCGATGCTTCGGGACCACGTCGCGCGGACCGCGAAGTGTTTCCGGGATGTCCGTTAACGTTCCGGGTGGCGGAGCTGCTCCATGCCGAAGAGGTGCAGTACGGACGAGCCTGCTTGGATTTGGGCGCGAACCTCAAGCCGCCGGCTCCCGAAGCGGCGCAAAAACAATGGGAGGCCCAAATCGGTCGGAAGATAGCGGGAAAACCGACCGGCCCCTACGTCCAAGATTGGCATTGCTCGGTGCTTGTGCTGGCGCGTTGTGATGTCCAAGCCATCGATCAGCATTGGTCGCTCCACCGGTTGGCTCTCTCCTTGCCGGATGGTCGGGTTGACGAAGACCTGACCTCCAACTTAAGCCTCCACGCCTTCAAAAGCCCGGTGCCAAGTGAGATCCCTTGGTCGCGTTGGTCCGACTGTGGTGTAACCGAGATCGTCCGGCAGGCGCTACGAGACGATATCCAAACCGATTTGAAGGCCATTCAAGCGCGGCAACGACGCTATCTCGAGCGTGAGCTCGACCGGATCGACCAATACTTCAGGGATTATACCCGCGAGCTGAGGCAGCGGCAAACCCGGCAACGGCGGCAAGAAAGCCAATCCCGCTACCAGGAACGGATCGATGCCGCAAAGGCGGAGCATGAGCGACGTCGGCAGGATCAAGTGCAACGACATGAAATCCATGTCTATCCCCATATCGATGCACTCATCTTTCTCGCCGAGCCCGCATGGCGGGCTGAAATCGTTGCCCCGCGTGAGGAGACCCGTCGCACGGCGCGCTTCCTGCCTCGCAATCGCCGGTGGGTTGTTGAATAAGGGGGTGGCTCTGACGACAAAATTCGAGACGGCCGTCTCGAATTTTGTCGTCAGCCGTTTTTGATTCCGTCTCCGGTTGGCGAATTGGATCCGGATTGGGAAGGTTCTCCGGATCTGGATCGGCAGCTCTCGACGGCAACAAGTCAATTCGGCAGCAAGTCAATTCCGCTCTGGACGTTTTTGTTCGGGGCTCGTAAGCTTGTTGTCGAGCCATATGAGGATAGATGAGCGCAGTTTTTCGAATCTCGGACGGACGGAAACCCCGTCGATCGCACCTCGGACGGTCGGATCCTTCGAATCGTTCTCAAGCACGGTCGGCCTGCTTGTGGTGCTTTGTTGGGTGCTGGGCATCGGGCATGTCGGCGCGCAACCGGATCTCTCGAAGCGACTTGCATCGGCTGCGGATGAAGCGCACCCGCGACTCTTTGTCTCAGCCGATGAATGGGGTGAGCTGAGCGATCGCATCGGAGCCGATCAGCAACTGAAGGCGCTGAGAGAGGAAATTCGGCGACAGGCGGAGGCGATGCTAGAGCTCGAGCCCGTGGAGCGGGAGAAGGTTGGCAGGCGTCTGCTCGGCGTTTCTCGGACCGCGCTCAAGCGGGTGTCGTATCTTGGGTTTGCCTACCGAAGCACCGGAGACGAACGGTTTGCCGACCGGGCCGAGCGGGAGATGCTTGCGGTAGCCGGCTTCAAGGATTGGAACCCGAGCCATTTTTTGGATGTTGCCGAGATGACAGCGGCCTTGGCGATCGGCTACGACTGGCTTTATGAAGTGCTCGGTGAGGAGGCGCGTCAAACGATTCGGCAGGCGATCGCTGAGAAAGGACTTCAGACCTCCTTTGATGAAGCCGGCTGGTGGGTGGATGCGGAGAACAATTGGGGACAGGTCTGTCATGGAGGCTTGACCTTGGGCGCATTGGCAGTTGCCGAAGATTATCCGGCACTCTCGGAAAAGGTAATTCGGCGGGCGCTCGATAAGATCGAAATCCCAATGGGCGAGTACGGTCCCAACGGCTCTTATCCGGAAGGCCCCGGATATTGGGGTTACGGCACAACTTACAACGTCGTCTTCATCGATGCGTTGCAAAGCGTGCTTGGCACCGATTTCGGACTCAGCGGCCACGAGCCCTTCATGAGCTCGCCGCGCTATTACTTGCATGCCCATGGTCCGACGGGCCTCTATTTCAATTACAGCGACTCCGGGGCACATGCCTCGATCGCTCCGGCAATGTATTGGTTCGCCAGGAAGCTCGATGAATCATCCTTGCTATGGCTCGAGCGGCAGAAGTTGGGTGACTACCTGACTGAGAACCATGGAGCCCAAGGCGGTGGCCATCGACTCTTGCCAATGCTGTTGCTCTGGACACCCGAATCGCTGCAGCTCTCTCCGCCGGACAAACGCCATTACCAAGGGGTCGGGGCAAACCCGATCGGGATCCATCGAGCCGAGTGGGATGATCAAGCGACCTATGTCGGCATCAAGGCGGGGAGTCCCCGAGAAAATCACGGACACATGGATATCGGCTCGTTTGTCATGGATGCGAAGGGGGTACGGTGGGCCGTCGATCTGGGGAGTCAAAGCTACCACTCGTTGGAGTCGAAAGGCATCAATCTGTGGAACATGCAACAAGACAGCGAGCGTTGGGGCGTGTTCCGCTTGAACAATCGGAGTCACAATACCCTTGTTGTCAACGATCAGCTCCAGCGCGTCGATGGTGAAGCAAGGATCGAGCAATTTTCCCGGGATGCTTCCATGCCGCATACGGTGATCGAGATGACCGAGGTCTATAAGGGGCAGCTTTCGCAAGCCAAGCGAGGGATCGCTTTATTAGGGGACAAGGTGTTGGTGCAGGATGAAATTGAAACACCCGCCAACGAAAAGCCGGTCGAGATCCGTTGGGCAATGGTGACCCGGGCCAAGGTCGAGATGGTCAAGCCCAATCGCGCAATCCTGCGTGACGAAGGCAAACAACTCGGCGTCGAGTTATTGCAGCCGACCGGCGAGACGCTTGAGATTTACTCCACCAAGCCGCCGCACTCGTACGATACCACCAATCCCGGGACACGCATGATCGGCTTTAAAACGCGGGTTGAGGGCGGTACACAGGAACAGCTTGCCGTCCTGTTACGTCCGGGAGGCCTTGGAGATAGGGCGATCCAAGTGAAACCGTTGAACGAGTGGTAACGGAAAGGGGGCGGTGTGGCCTTTTTCACTGGGGCGGTCGAGAGCATTGACCGGCGTCGAATGCGTCACCCCGATCCTATGCCTTGACCGAAGGGCGGGGGCCTTGACCCAGAAAGGAATCTCGGTTACGTCAGCGGTACAGGCGAGGGAATTTGTGTAAGGGTTTCGTGTTGTGCTGACGTGGACCGACAAGGTAGATGAGGCGGTCGATGCGATCGAGAGGGATCTGATTGAGGTTCGACGTTACCTGCATCAGCATCCGGAGCTTAGCGGCCATGAGATCGCGACGACCGGCTACATTGCGGAAAGGCTCAAGGATCTTGGGCTGACGCTGCGATTCGGGGAAGGGGGGCGTGGACTCATTGTGGATCCCCCGGGGAGAGGGGGGAAGGATTCTCCTATTATAGCGATTCGGGCGGATATCGATGCGCTCAAGATCGAAGATGCCAAGGAGGTTTCCTATCGTAGCCGTGTTCCGAACGTCATGCATGCTTGCGGGCATGATGGTCACACGGCGGTGGTTTTAGGCGCACTCTTGGCGCTGCACCGACTTCAGGTCGAGGAGGCATTGCCTTGTCCTGTAAACTGGCGGGCCATCTTCCAACCGGCCGAAGAGACGAACGAGGGGGCATTGGAGATGATCCGTGCCGGTGCTCTGGATGGGGTGCGGGCGATTCTTGGTCTTCATATGGACCCGGCTCGGCCGCTCGGGAGTATCGGGCTTCGATCGGGGCCGTTGACCGCCAACTGTGACGGTTTGGACATTGCTATCCAGGGTAAGGGGGGCCATGCGGCCCGACCGCATGAGTCGGTCGATCCGATCGCGGCAGCGGCCCAAATGGTCAGCTCGCTTTACCTGTTTATTCCTCGCCGTGTCAACGCGCAAGAGCCTGTCGTTGTGACAATCGGTCAAATCCAGGGTGGAGAGACCCCGAACGCGGTACCGGATCGGGTGCTCTTAAGAGGCACGCTTCGCAGCCTTGAAAGCGGCGTTCGGCAGCAGACAAAAGACCACATCCGACAGCTTGCTCGCGGGTTGGCCGAGACATCCGGCACCGATATCGACGTTGCATTCCGTGAGGGACCTCCGGCCGTGATCAATGATCCCGATTTGATCCAGCTACTGCGGCAAGCTTCGGAAGGACTTTTGGGTGACTCCGCTGTCTTGACGATCTCCAGTCCCAGTATGGGGGGCGAAGACTTTGCCCAATACCTCTTTCATGCGCCCGGGGCCATGTTCCGCCTGGGATGCGGGATGCCCGGAAGCTTTGAGTCTCCCGGGCTCCATTCACCAAGCTTCGACCTCTCGGAGCGGGCGATTACGATCGGAGCGAAGGTCCTGACCCGAGCTGTGATCCAATGGTCGCAACAAAACCGTGCGCATTGCTGACAGCATCCTATGAGTCGTCGATTGATTTTTTCCAACAGTCCCGAGCCCACCCTCGGGGTCGAAATTGAGCTTGGCCTTGTGAACGCTGAGACATTGGCTTTGTGTAGCGCCAACGAAGCGATTCTCGAGCAAGTCCCGGATCCCTACAAGGACGCGGTCAAGCCCGAGCTGATGCAGTGCTACGTCGAGGTCAATTCCAAGGTCGGCTTGACGCTGCCGGAAGTCGAGGCCGATATCTGGGAGAAGCTTCGGTGGCTTGAGGCGACCGCCGATAAGCTGGGGGTCCGTCTTCTTTGGTCCTCGACACACCCCTTCTCATCCTGGCGTGAGCAAGAAATTACCCGGAATGCCCGATACCAAAGTCTGGTTAACCTCTTGCAAGATACTGCCCGTCAACTGGTTACTTTTGGTCTGCATGTCCATGTCGGCGTCGATAGCGGCGATAAGGCCATCATGATCTGCGAGCGGATACAGCGGCATCTGCCCACTCTCCTCGCGCTCAGCAGTAACAGTCCCTTTTGGGAGGGAAGAGAAACCGGGCTCCAATCGTGGCGCTCTCGCGTCATGGATGGTCTTCCCACCGCCGGGCTTCCGCCGTTGATGCGGAACTGGAGCGAATATGTCTGGCTGGTGAACCATTTGGTCGATACCGGCTATATCGAAACGATTCGGGAAATCTGGTGGGATGTGCGTCCCCATCACAATTTCGGCACGGTCGAGGTGCGTATTTGCGATATGCCGGGAAGCCTTGAAGACACAATGGCCATCGTGGCCTTGATCCACTCCCTCGTTAAACGGTTATCGGATGAGATTGATCACGGGACTTATCAGCATGACTCGCACCCGATGTTGATAAGGCAAAACAAATGGCATGCCGCCCGCTACGGCCTTGAGGCCCATCTGGTTGACTCCGACACCTTTGAGCTTTATCCGGTTCGACAGATCCTGCACCAAATGGCGGATCAACTTAAGGAGGTCGGTGCAACACTTGACTGTAACCAATACCTCGAAAGGATTCATCAAATGGCCGATGCACCGAGCTGGGCAGACTATCAGCTCCAGCTTTCAAACAAGGTGACTGATCCGAAAGAGCTGGTCCGGCGTTTGATTGAAAGCGCTCGCTTGCAAAGCGTCCCGGTGGGCGAGCGAAAGTGAAAGGGAAAGTGAGAGTGAGAGTGAGAGTGAGAGTGAGAGTGAGAGTGAGAGTGAGAGTGAGAGTGAAAGGGAAAGGGAAAGGGGAAGGGGAAGGGGAAGCTTAGGATGAGACGGTGCTTTCTGTTAGCTTGCGCCGTATGAACTTTGAAATGACCGCGGGGGACCGCTCACCTCGATCCTCTCCCCTTAGGAAGGGGAAGAGGACGAAAAAACGGTGGCCATTCGCAGCCTTCTGATTCCTTCTCTCCTTCGGGAGGGGAGAAGGTTGAGCTTTACCCACGAAAAAAAGTGTCAAATTGAAGTCTTGACCTGGAGGAGTGGAAGGGATTGCACTGTTGTCTGATCCGGCCCATTATCGTTGTATGAAGCATTTGCGGGCGGGCGTTGTGCAGTTCAATCACGCCCCGGGAAACAAGCCTTTTAATCTCGACCGAATTCGCTCTTTCGTGGGCGAGGCCGCGGCCGAAGGGGTCCAATTGCTGGCCTTCCCGGAGATGTGCATCACCGGCTACTGGCACCTTCGTCACTTATCGCAATCCGAGTTGGAGGCGCTGGCCGAGCCGATCCCGGAAGGAGAAACGTCTCGGGAGCTGATTGCGTTGGCGGGTCGGCATGATCTTACCATCGGCGCGGGGCTGATCGAGCGTGATCGGCAAGGCAGTCTCTATAACAGCTACGTCGTGGCGATGCCTGACGGGACCGCGGTCGCCCACCGCAAATTGCATTGCTTTATCCACGGATCGATGTCCTCGGGCAGCGAGTTCACCGTGTTTGATATGCCGCGAGACGCAGCTCGAGTCGGAGTGCTGACGTGTTACGACAACAATCTTGGCGAGAATGTTCGAATCAACGCGCTAAAAGGGGCCGAGATCGTCCTGGCCCCCCATCAGACAGGTGGCTGTGACACCCCAAGCCCCCGGTGCATGGGGCGGATCGATCCGGAATTGTGGCATCATCGTGAGCGCGATCCTGACACGATCGAAGCCGAATTCAGGGGACCGAAAGGTCGCGAATGGCTCCTCCGGTGGCTTCCGGCACGTGCCCACGACAACGGGATTTTCCTGTTGTTCAGCAACGGGGTCGGTATCGACGATGACGAGGTGCGCACCGGAAATTCGATGATCTTGGATCCATACGGCGAGATCCTCTCCGAGACGTGGCGGGCGAGGGATAAAATGGTGATTGCGGACCTTGATCCGCAAGCTCGAGCGATGTGCACGGGACAGCGATGGATTCAAAGCCGCCGACCCGAGCTCTATCAGTTACTGACGGTTCCGACAGGGCGCGAAAAAGATATTCGTACTGTCCGATTCGAGGGGCGAACCGGTTGGGGAGGTGGGGCATAACTTCGAGGGTCCGCCGCCTCAGCGAGAGCCGCGATCGCGGGTGGGATGGGTGAAGGGCAAACCCGGTGTGCGATCTTCATCCGGAACACCGGCGAGGGTGAAGCACCAAATGGTTTCTCTTTTCAAGTCGGGATCCTTCGTGTTTAACATGAGGCATGCGTTTGATTTTGCTTGCCAAACTGGCTGTCGGGCTCGTGTTGATGAGCGCCTTCGGAATTCGAGCCGAAACCGCGGATCGGCCGAACATTCTATGGATCACGGCCGAGGACATGAGCGCGACCCTGGGATGCTACGATGACGATTATGCCACCACTCCGAACCTTGATGAATTTGCCGAGGAGAGTGTCCGCTACACGAATGCATTCGCTTCGGCTCCGGTTTGCTCGCCGGCCCGCTCGTGCCTGATCACCGGAAGGTACGCGACATCGCTCGGCACGCAGCATATGCGCTCGGTTTTTCCCATTCCGAGCACCATGAGCGGGTTCCCGTCGCACTTGCGGGAGCGGGGGTATTATACCTCGAACAATGCCAAAACCGACTACAACACAGCGAATTGGCAAGCGATTATCGAGGCCTCGTGGGATGAAAGCAGTCAAAAGGCACATTGGCGAAAGCGAGAGGATGGGCAAGCCTTCTTCAGCATCTTCAATCTCATGACTTCGCATCAGAGCCGGTCAATGGTCTGGCCTCGAAAGCAGTTTCTCGAGCAAGTGCGGAGCAGGCTTAGCCGGGAGGAGATTCACGACCCTGCAAAGGCTCCGGTCCCGCCGTACTATCCCGATACCATGATCACACGCCGGACGATCGCCCGGTTTTACGATTGTGTCACCGCAATGGACAAGGAAGTAGGGGCGATCCTCCGCCAGCTCAAGGAGGATGGGTTGGCTGATGAGACCATCGTCTTCTTCTATTCCGATCATGGATCCGGGATGCCCCGGCATAAGCGGGCCCTCTTGGATAGTGGGATGCATGTGCCGCTTATGGTGCGGTTCCCTGAGAAATACAAGCACCTTGCGCCGGCCGGGCCGGGTGAAACCGTGGATCGACTGGTTAGCTTTGTCGACTTTGGCCCGACTGTCCTAAGCTTGGCGGGAGTCGACATCCCCGATAGCGTGCAGGGAAAGCCTTTCCTGGGACAACAGGCGACTTCCCCGCGCAAGTGGGTGTATGGTCATCGCGATCGGGTGGACGAGGCCCTCGATGTCGCCCGGTCGGTGCGCAACGGGCGTTATCTTTACATCCGCAATTACATGCCGCATCTCGGCTACAACCAACCGACCGCATGGCCCGATAAAGGGGTCGTTCGCGAGGAGTTTTATCGCCTTGCCGATCCTGAACGGATGACCGATGCCCAATGGCATTTTGCGGGCCCGAGCCGTCCGGTCGAGGAGCTTTACGATTGCAAGGCGGATCCAAAGAACCTGAATAACCTGGCGGATTCCCCCGAGCATCAGGATGTGCTCCGGAAGATGCGTCAGGCCCATCATCGACACCTCCGGCAATCCCGCGACGTCGGCTTTTTGGCCGAAAGCCAAGCCTGGGAAACATTTGAGGGGACAACTCCCTGGGAAGCGGCGCGGAGTGGCGAAATCGATCTCGAACCGCTTTACAAGGCGGCGGCGCAAGTCGGCAAAGCGGGCGAGGAGACGTACCTTGAGCAGCTTGAAAGCGAGAGAGCCGGTGTCCGTTTTTGGGGGACTATCGGACTTGTCGGCCTCGAGGAAGTTTCGTCCCAAGCGCTACGTGACCTTAGGGATGCGCTGGACGACTCGTCAATGGCAGTCCGGATTGAGGCGGCCAACGCGCTTGCCCGTCATGGAGAGGTCGCTCAGGCACTTCCGGTTCTGAAGAGCGCCTTGGAGCATGAGTTGCTGAGTGTGGTG
>JAHEOI010000252.1 GCA_018610125.1 Verrucomicrobiota bacterium | reverse complement strand
GAGCGGAAGGTCAAGCAGCTTAACCCATTTCAAGAGAAGACGGTTTGGAGCTATCGGCGCACGTCGCCATCGTTGCAAGGGAGCGCGGTGCTCTTGCACTTTCTGCCAAGGTCAATATTTGACCGAATCATTGATGGGGCGAAGCAAGCCGGCTTGCACGTCGTTAAGATCTTGCCCCCAACGCTTCTGCTTGAGCGTCAGGTCAACCACCTCCCGTTGGAGCAGGGCGAAAGCACGGTGATCGCTTCCGAGACCGGCGAGATGATTACGCTTGTTTGCGCGCAGCCCGGCGGCAAGCTCCTATTTGGTCGGTCGGTCCATTGCAGTTGGCGGGAAGATCCGACGCGGGTCGTTCGAGAGTTTAACCGTTCGGTGCTTTATGCCAAGCAGCAATTCGATGCCACCGTACAGCGTCTATGGTGGTTTGGCAGTGAAGATGCCGTGTCAGAGCTGCAATCGCAAATGGATCTTACGATTGCTGAAAGCCCGGTCAAACGATCGCCGAATTATTGGATCGAGGAGGGCCTCAAGGTTCCAAATCGGGATGAAGCGAACTTGGTGCCGGTCGATTTGCAACTTCAGCCGATGCAGCGGGTCATCGGCAGGGTTGTCACCGGCGCGCTGATCCTCTTCTTTTTGGCCGCGACGGGCACGATGGTGCGGGTGGAGTATCTCGTCAAAAACGAGCGTCAGGATGCTGCCGATGTGCGGGGGCAATTGCCCAAGCTCCAAACGCGGCAGGAGGAGCTGAGTCAATCGGTTGACGCCTTGGAGAAAAGGGTCAAGGCGATTCAATCATTTCTGAATTCCAATCCCAGGCCGGTTCCGGCTTGGTTTTTTGCCTACCTCGGCAAGGTCGTGCCGGAAAATCTGGTCCTCACGCAGTACCGTGCATCGAAGCAAGCGAATGGCTGGCAAGTTCAGATTCTCGCTGAATCCGGCGCGAAGGGTAAGCCCGTGCCGGGTGCGACCGAAAAGGCATTTAAGTCAATACTGGAGAATGGTCCATACCATATGAACATCAGTGCCCAAGAGAAAAAACAATCGCCGCTGCAACAATTCACTCGGCAAGAGGAAAAGGAAAAGGAAAATTTGAGGATCAAAGGGCGAATTGCGCTTCCGAAATCCGAGGTCGAGAAGGACGGTGGCCCTGCAGCCGAAGGGCAGTGAGAGTGGAATGAGGCTATGAAATCGAAGCATTTGTTGGCCCGAACGCTGCTAATCGGTCTTTTGCTCTTATCGATCGGGATGCTTGCATGGGCGCTTGCCGTTCGCTTACCCGAAATTAATCGTATCCGAGAAGCGAATCAAAAGGCGTTTCGTTTGCAGGACCGAGTGGAGCAGCTCGAGATACGCCGCTCGGAGTTGCAGACGCAGGTCACGAATAAAATGAGCCAGGCTTTTTCCCAAATGTTCGATGGTATCCCCGCTGTTCGGGATTGGTATTCGGCGATGACGAAGGAAGGCGCGAAAAGCGGATTTCAGGTGACCCCGAGCCCTTCGGAACCGTCTTCTGCCCCATCCCCTTTTCAGGAGGAAGCCTTGATCGTCCCGACCACCGTCCAAATTCAGCCGGTGGGTGAGAAGCCGGAGGATGTGAATCGTCATTCGCAGTTGGTGACTATGGTCAAGGGTTGGCTAACCCATGGAAAGCGAATCGAGATGGAAGGGATGACGGTTAAGGGGGATGGGACCAGGTTTTCTGCGGCG
The DNA here is from genome assembly GCA_018610125.1 of Verrucomicrobiota bacterium. Classification (GTDB taxonomy): domain Bacteria; phylum Verrucomicrobiota; class Verrucomicrobiia; order Limisphaerales; family JAHEOI01; genus JAHEOI01. The sequence continues at coordinate 1,712 of JAHEOI010000252.1, read as the reverse complement.
ACCTTGTCGCTGCGCCTTTGGGTGGAGCAAGGCACGGAGGTGACTCAATGAGAAAATGGTTGCAGAGTCCGATCTTTGTAGGAATTATGGCGTGCTTTGCCGTTTTGCTGCTTGCCAAAAATCTCGGCTTTTTGTCACTGGATTGGCTCAGTGGCGATGAGCAGAAGGCGAGCCAGAACCAAGACGAGAAAGCCGGGAAAAATGCAAAAGGAAAATCGAAAGAGCAAGCCGGTTCCTCACAATCAAGCGGAGACTCCGGACGCGCGACGGTCGATCTGGCCAATGTCGGTTGGGTTGAAAAGCCCGAGCGTGATCCATTTCGGCCGGCGGTGCTTGAGCCCGCATCGAGCTCCGAGACGAACGATCTCCCGTCCGCCAAGGAAATGCTCAATTTGGAAGGGACTTGGCATCAAGCGAGCGGTCAGTTAGCCATTGTCAATAATCGGCTGGTTGAGGAAGGCGATTCCGTCGGAGAATTCAATATCGAGGAGATCCACCCGGATGGTCTTTGGGTGACGGGCCCGCGGGGCCGCGAATGGGTCGGATTCAAGACCGGCCAAAGTGCTGCCACAAAGAATGAAACCAATAATGCCGATCCGGAAAAAAGCGGGAAGAAATAGGGCAACCTGCTGCCTGGAGCGGACTCCCTTGACTCCGTTTCGTGAAGCCTGCAGCTAGGCAAGGCACGGAAGGGGATTGGGAAGCAAGGTTTTCCGAGTATCATTCAATCCGGGACAGATGGAACTGATAGGGATGAAGTGGAATCAATTTAGACGAAATACCAACATCGCGCTTTTATGCGGAGCCACAGCGTTCTTCGGGTGCCAGCAGGCTCCGGAGAAGGAGCCGCAGCCTGCGGAGGGGATCTCAAATTGGGATGAATATGATCAAGGCGTGCCGACAAATGCCACGGACGAAGCCACAGGGGAGGGCGACAAGGCTTCAGGAGTGAACGAGACGAACTTGCCGCCCGGGTTCACGAAGGAGCGGATCGAAGCAATGCGGCAGCGCCTCCTGTCGCGACAGGAGCGAGAGGCCGTTAGTGGGAAAAAACCAAACGGGCCGGCTAAGGCAAAAAAGAAGGTGGAAGCGCTTTCCGTTGAAGGGGAAAAGAAGGAGGCTTCGACCGATGGGAGCGAGGTTACCGAGCCGACCGAACCGGTGGATCAAAAAGAGGCTGCCAAGGTGCCTGAAGCCAAAGAGACCAAAGCCATCAAAGGAACCGGAGATACCGAGCAAGCTGGACAAGCCGAAGAAGCCAAAAAAACCGGACAAGCCGAAGAAGCCAAGCAGGCAAAGGAGAGCGATACCAAGTCCGCCAAATCTACTGATTCACCGGCCGAAACCGATGAAGTTTCCGAAGCGGTTTCCAAAAAAAGGGCCGAAGGAAGTGCTTCCCCTCGTTCAGTGGCCGAGCAAGTGGCCGGCGGTAAAGAGCTTTATAGTTTTCGGGCTCAAAACATGGACATTAAAGAGGCGCTTGCCTTGTTTGCGCGTGAGAATGATTTAAATGTGGTGCCCGATCCCGGTGTGACCGGGTCCGTCACGGTCGATCTGCGAAACCTCCCACTCGACAAAGTGATGGAGGCATTGCTCGATGCCCATGGCTACACTTGGGAGAAGGACGGCGGCCTTATCCGGGTGCATGATACCGTCACTCGAACCTTCAAGATCGATTACCTTCGGCTCATTCGAAGTGGCACCGGAACGAG
>JAHEOI010000251.1 GCA_018610125.1 Verrucomicrobiota bacterium | reverse complement strand
GCGCCGGGATTATTGAATCCCATTCGATTAATTAAGGCTTTAGCCGGGGGATAGCGAAACATTCGGGGAGTCGGATTCCCGGGCTGGGAATAGCGGGTGACGCCACCCAGCTCGATGAAGCCGAACCCCAAGGCGTGCCAGATGGGCACGGCCAAACCGGCCTTGTCCATCCCGGCGGCGAGTCCGACAGGATTGGGAAACCGACATCCGAAAAGCTCGATGGGGAGTGGGTCTGATCCCAATAGCCGTCGCGCAGCCAGGATCACACTCTTGTAATGGCTCGCTTGGTGGAGCCTTTGCAGTGTGGCGTCGTGCGCGGTTTCGGAATCACGTAGAAAGAGCGGCGGGCGAACCAGGTGGCGATAAAGCCAATTGACCGGGAGCAGTCTCACGCGTTTGGATGGTCGAACCGATTCTTGAGGATCTTACGGAGTGGCAGCTCGGTTGGGACGATTATGCCGGCTGCAACACGGCTTGCGCGAGGTTAAGGAAATTCGTCAGGAGGGTGCGTCCGTTCTCGGTCAGGATGCTCTCCGGATGAAATTGAACGCCCCAGATCGGGTATTGGCGATGGCGAATTCCCATGATCTCCCCTTCGTCTGTTCGTGCGGTGATTTCCAGCTCTTCTGGGAAATGCTCCGAGCTCAGAATCAAGGAATGATATCGTGTCGCGGTGAAGGGGTTGGACAAGCCTTCGAACAACTCGCGCCCGTCGTGATGGATAAGGGAAGTTTTGCCGTGCATCATGCGGGAATGCACCGTCACTTGTGCCCCAAAGACATCGCCGACGCATTGGTGTCCCAAGCATACCCCCAGGATCGGGATGCTTCCCGCAAAGGTCCGAATGACTTCGTTCGAAATGCCGGCCTCCTTGGGTGAGCATGGTCCCGGCGAGACCAGGATCTGGTCGGGCGCAAGCTCTCGGATCCGGCTCACGCTGATTTGGTCATTCCGGTAAATCTCCATCTCAACCCCGATCTCCCCAAGATACTGGGCGAGGTTGTATGTGAACGAGTCGTAATTATCGATGAGCAGCAGCATAGGAGCGAAAATGGTGCCGATGGTGGGATTCGAACCCACACACCCTCACGGGTACCAGATTTTGAGTCTAGCGCGTCTGCCTGTTCCGCCACATCGGCTTTGCGGCTTTGCGGCTTTGCGGCTTTGCCTGTAGATCGGGGCTTTAAGCGGTTCTCATCTCGCTTGACATCCTCCGTGCGGCTCTTCGTGTGCCACTGTGACACCAACGAATCCGAGAAATAGTAACGTAAGGATTCATCCCGCAGCAACGGGCGGCAACCCCGAGCAAAACGTAAGCTAAAGTACCATACAGGGGTGATGGACGCAAGTCATGGATTTGAGGACTTTGACCTTTCCAGCTCCTGTTGAGCACTGCAATCTCCGCCATTTTCCGATACCTGGTTGTTTTCAAAGGCAGCGCAAGCTCACGCCAGAGTTGGATTCCAATTTGGGCGATATGATATTCTGGTATCCCCTTGAAAAGAAGCTTAATTTGGTTGAAATTGCCGTATGAAGACGACGGTGGATATTCCAGACGAAGAATTAAGGTCATTGACGAAGTATACCGGGAAGAAGCGAAAGAAGGATGCCATCAATGTCGCGGTTCGAGAGTTTAACCGACGTGCTCGGTGTGAAGAATTGGCCGATAAGAGGGGGAAGTTCAGCGGTTTTTTTTCGAACAAGGAGCTCAGCCACCTGCGTGAATCGGAATGAAAGAGAATACGTGCGGCGTGTTAATTGATACTTCAGCGTGGATTGAGTTTCTTCGGCCTCAAGGAGATACCCAAATCGGGGAGCGGGTTCAGGATCACCTTAGACAGGGGCGCGCTTGTTGTACGGAAATGGTACTGCTTGAACTGTGGAACGGCGCTCGTGGTCCCGAGGAAAAACAGTTTCTTATAGAGCTTCAAGCTGTGTTGATGGCTCTTTCAACCGGCGAGCCAGTATGGCGCGAGGCTTATTGGCTTGCCCAAGCTTGCCGACAGACTGGATACACGATACCGGCAACCGACATATTGATTTATGCTGTCGCCAATGTTCATAAGGTCGATTTGGACCATAACGATAGGCACTTCGATCGGATCGGGGAAGTTGCCAAGCTGCAGCTTTGATCTATTCAAGCCTTTGCAAGCGGTGTAGAATCCGTGCACGATGCGACGAATGGAGATCTTCATTGCGTTCCTCATTGGGGGAATGACGGCTTCAGGCGAGGCCGTGGGTGCCGAAGTGATCAAAGAGCCGGAAGAAGGCTACATCATCCGGGGAAACCGACGGAGCTTGGAGGAGATTGAAAAGGTTTACCGGGAAATGCCATCACTGGCCTATTCGCCTCCGGCAGGGCGATGGAAGCACCTGCCGCGCACGCGACAGCGGATTGCAGGAGGCGAATCGTTGCGGGTGGTGATGCTGGGCGATAGCATTATCAATGACCTTTCGCGGTCGTGCTGGGATCTGGTGCTGGAGAAGCGGGTGGCCGGCTTGGAGATTGAGAAGATTACGTCTGTTCGGGGGAGCACCGGTTGTTGGTGGTATCGAAAAGGTTTGCGCGTCGAGACCTTCGTGCTTGATTGGGATCCGGACTTGGTGATTATCGGAGGGATCAGCCATCGCGAGGATATCGAATCGATCCGGCAGGTCGTTGGTCGAATTCAGCGCAGCTCCAAGGCGGAGGTGCTTCTGATGACCGGTGCCTTTGGCACAATCGATCCGAATGACGATGAAGCTTGGCAACGGATTGTGGAACGAGACGCCGATGACTATGGGATGCGGCTGAAAGCATTGGCTGCCGAGCTCGAGGTCGGGTTTTTGGATCTTAGGAAGCCGTGGGCGAAGTACATCCGGAGCTCCGAGGCGTCCGTTGATGACTTCCATCGAGACGCGGTGCATGCGAATCCGAAAGGGGAGCAGGTCATCGGCCGAATCCTGGCTCGGTTTCTGAATCCGTCGGAGGTGCGGTGATTAAGAACGTAAAAGAGGTCAGTCGTATCGGTTGAGAAGTGACAGGCGCATTAACCAACTCGTTGATCACTCGATGAGCGATGAAAAGGGACTGCCAAACGATTCAATCCGAAATGAGAAATAGGGAATCTCTTGCCATAAGCATTTTTTCGTGGCCTGCATTGGGATGCTGCCGTTTGCCGCTGGGACGGAGGCGGCCGATCACCCTAATATGCTGTTGATCATTACGGACGACCAAGCGCCGGAGGAGCTGAGCTTTTATGAAGCGGGCTCGCGCTTGGAGACGCCTGTGCTCGATCGGCTGGCGAGCGAAGGAATGGTAATCGATGACGCTCACCACATGGGCTCGTGGAGTAGGGCGGTGTGCAGTCCTTCACGACGAATGATTATGTCGGGTCGCACGGTGTGGCATATTCCAGGCTCGCCCCGTGAGGAGCTCGTTCCCGCCGACTTGGCGGATTTTAGCATGCCCGCGGTCTTCAATCGTGCCGGCTACGATACGATGCGCACCTGCAAGGGGGGCAATGTTTATGGAGCGGCCAACAGGAAGTTTGATATTAACCGTGAGGCTCGCTAAGTCGCTTTTGCCGATCGGGGAGGGACGAATTGCGAGCGACCCGGGACGGTTCTGGAGATTGGCGGAATGGCAAGGTCATCCATCTACCGCGATGGATGGAAGCTGTTGCAACGGACTGCCAACCCTGCCGACTTTGTTACGGTAGGGTCCGGACGCCGCTGCGGGCCGTTCTTTTCGTTTTCGAGGGGAGAATTTGAAATCGGCAGACTCGGCAGTCTACGACATGGCAGGCTAACAGCCTGCGCTACGTCAGGCGTAACTCAGATTCATAGTAATGTGCTCGAGTAGTAATGTGCTC
>JAHEOI010000250.1 GCA_018610125.1 Verrucomicrobiota bacterium | reverse complement strand
TCGTTCCTCTTCAGTCACAGAGGGCAAGGCTATGCTCCTTCATCGTGCCTCGCCGGAAACCAAACATGGCTCCAGCAAATGACACACTGATTCCTTTCCAGACCCTTATGGGACGTCGTCCGGGACGACACGCACTTCCGTGGAGAGGTGATATGGTCCTTCTTGAGTGCCGGAGTACGCGAGCTGGGCAAAAAATGCCTTATAGCCGTCCGCCGGCGGTTCAATGTCCAAGAAAATGCGCTCCTTTCCCTCCGAGATGGCGACCGTTTCGCTTTCCCATTTGGCATTGCGAAAGTCACGCTCGGTGGAGCGGCTTGTCCAAAGGAGCACCCTTTTGGGAAGTGGCTCGGACTCGATCGTTAGCCGGGTCCCATGCTGATTCTTTCTCGAAAACTGCCACCGGAGCTTGGGAAAGTCGCCACTGCTCGCAATCATCCGATACCACTCCGCGAGCGTGCGGATAGCGTCCCGGCTGTCGGCCAAATCATGACCGGCATTCGGCGTCTGATGCATCCATTTCGGTGACGGCAAGCGATCCCAATAATGGCGTGAGGAATCGACCACCCAGTATGGGTCATTGGTGCCGAGAATGATCAACTTGGGCATCGTATACCGCTCTTGGTAAGCGATCGGATCAACCCATTCACGCAATTGCGCCAAGACTTTGTGATCGAGCTTCTCAACAAGGCCCCGTTCCGTGTAGTCGTGAATCTTGTCACTCTGTTTCCCATATGTCGCCTTGGCCCACTTCGTTTGGGCTTGCATATCGAGCATTTCGAACACGACCGGGGCCATTGCGGTCACCCTTGGATCCACGGCGGCGGTCAGGTAGGCGGTCCAACCCCTTTTCGAAGCGCCCGACACAACAAAGCGCTCAACGCTTTGATCAAGCTGCTGTTCCGAAAAGGCTTGCACGGCATCCATGGCACGGACAGCCCCTTTGGTCATCGGGAAAAGAAGCGGCCATGATGGATCTTTTGATTTAAAGAACTTCTCAAAGGTGAATGCAATCAGCGCGTCCTCGCTGAGACCGTCAAAGAGCGGCTGATTTGGGATGTCTGTAAGGCCGACCGCAATGGCGCCCGCACGGTCCGCCACGGTTTTCAACAGCCTCATCTCCTCCGAAGAAATTGAGTCATTGGTAATCCATAAGAATGCGGTCTCCGGCTGGCTCACCGATTTCGGAGAGACCACGGCCAGGTCATGCTCCCAAACGGAAGAACGCCATTGCTGTGAAGTCAGCCGTAGCCACGTAATACGGGTGTCTTCCCCCTTCTCGTTCTTTCCGGCCAATCGCTCCCACCGGAAGGTCCCGTCATTGCCGCTAACGTATCGGTCCAACGGTGTTTCTTCCCCGACTCCGGTGTTTGCGCTCATCGTTATCAAACAGGCCAAAAGGACCCCAAACGCGCCCATCCCCATGCAGCTCGATTCCATTCTTTAAGTGTCAGAAATCTGCTCCGGTCGAGTCAAGGCTCCTTAATCATTGAATCTTGGCACCTGCTTGGTCTCGATCTGACTCGCGCGAATGCCGAGCGGCTGGGAACGTGTGCTCCGATTCCGCAAGCCCCCTTGGGCGGCCTCTTGCTGCTGTTGGCGAATGTTTTTGCCTGTTTGCGGCCATGCGGCCCAAGGGCTGGATGAGCGTGGTCTGCGTTGCCCCTGTGTGGGCCGTGCCTCTTGATTGGATCCATTATTGGCTCCATTCGAGGGGACGTCGTTTCCCTGGTTCACATTGGCGAATGAGGCGGCCGCGGCTGCCGCATACGAATTGTAATATCGGTAATTGTAGTTGTTGTAAACCGGTCGTTGTCTCGAAGGTCGCCGGACCCGCTTGACGACATTGGTTTTGCGCACGACAACGTGCTTCCGTAGTTTGTCTGGTAAAACGACCACGGGCTCGTACGTCGTTTTTCCGGTCTTGTTGGCATCCGTCTTGGTGGTTCTCGAGGTGTCTTGCAGCACCATCCATGCCTTTCCCAAATAATCGCCATCGAGGTAGGTGCGAACTTGGTAGGAACGTGGCTCCGAGGAGGTGACCATTTGAAGAGCGCTTTCCGGTTGCGACCCGGTACGCTCGGAAGACTCGGAACGGGTGGAGGAGTGAGACGAGTTGGAAGCGTTCGACTTTGCCTGTTGTGTCGGCTGATTCTCCTGGCGTTCCTCCTGCAGCTTGGACCGTTGCTCCTGCAGCTTGGATGTGATCTGCTTATTCTCGGCTTCGAGGTTCTCGATGCGGTTCCGAGCTTCCCCGAGCTCGGTTCGCAAGTCACTCCGGATCGAGGATTGCTCAAGCAAGACAAAGGCGAGGATCCCTGCGATCAAGCCCAACAACGTACTGACAACCACCATGACACCTTTCATGACAACCTCCGATGATGATCTCTCCCGCCGCGGAAACCGAACGCTTGCCTGCCGAATACAGGCTCTCTCTTCAACGTCATATGTAAATTACCATTGGATATCCCATGCCGCAAAGCCGCACAGAAAAAACGATTGGGAGTCACGGGTTTGCTTGGATTAAGGTTGGGGGTATGCGGAATCGGTTGTTTCTATTGGACGCGATGGTCCTGGCCTATCGGGCCTACTTTGCCTTGATCCGGCGTCCGGTCATGACGTCGGGGGGCGTGAACACGTCGGCGCTTTTCGGCTACACGCAGACGTTGATGGAGATCCTCCGAAGTCAGGGGCCGACCCATATTGCGGTTGTGTTTGACAGCGAGGTGCCGACTCGGCGCCATGAGGAGTTCCCGGAGTATAAGGCGCAACGCGAGGCAATCCCGGAAGACCTGAGTCAGGCCCTTCCTGATGTGAAGCGAATGTCGGAGGCATTCAATATTCCGGTCCTGACGTGTGAGGGCTACGAAGCGGACGATGTCGTCGGGACCCTTGTTCGTCGAGCGGAACAAGAGGATCTCGATTCGTATATGGTCACTCCGGATAAGGACTTTGGACAGCTCGTTTCGGATAAAGCCTTCATATTTAAGCCATCTCGGATGGGCGAAGGCACCGAAATCCTTGGCGTGCCTGAAATCTGCCAACGGTGGGGCATCGAGCGTCCCGGCCAGGTGGTCGACATCCTTGGGCTATGGGGAGACACTTCGGACAATATCCCCGGTGTCCCGGGGATCGGAGAAAAAACCGCCTGCAAATTGATTCGTCAGTATGGCTCGCTCGAAAATCTCTTGGAACATACCGACGAGCTGAGCGCGAAGTTGAAGTCGAAGCTTGAAGAGCATCGCGAGCAAGCCTTGCTTTCAAAGAATCTGGCCACGATTGATTGTGACGCCCCGGTCGCTATCGAGCTTGATGATCTTCGGGTGAGAGAGCCGAGCAGCGACCAATTAAGGGAGCTCTTCGCCGAGTTTGAATTCAAATCGATTGAGCGACGTTATTTCGGTGAGGAATCGGAATCGGCTCCGCCTAAAAGCGGGTCGACCGCCAAGAAAGGAGCCACGCAACCGAGCTTGGAACCGGAGGACAAACCGAAGGCCACGAGCGAGTTCAAGACCATCCGGGATGTCGCTCACCAGTACCACCTTGTGACTGAGGCGAGGGACCGTGCCAACCTGATCGAAACTTTGTCGCAGTTGGGGGCCTGGTGCTTCGACATTGAAACCACCAGCCTGGATCCTCAAGAGGCGGATATCCTCGGAATCGCGTTCTCATTCAAGCCCTATACCGGATATTACGTCCACTTTCCGGGTGATCGAGCGGGAGCAAGCCGGATCCTGGAGGAGCTCAAACCGCTCTTCAACGATTCGCGCATCCAAAAGGTGGGGCATAACCTGAAGTTTGATATGAGCATCCTTAAGTGGCACGGAATCGACGTGCACGGTCCGCTGTTTGACACGATGCTTGCCCACACTCTGATCGACCCGGAGACGCGACACAACCTCGACCGGCTCTCCGAAGTCTTTCTGAGCTACCGTCCGGTCCCGATCGAGAATCTGCTTGGCAATGCCAAGCAGATTAACATGGAGGAAATCCAATTGCAGGAGCTCGCGGAATATGCCGCGGAGGATGCCGATGTCTCATGGCAACTAAAGGAGCAATTTGAATCGAGCCTCAAAGAAAAGGGGCAGGAGCGCGTGTTTTACGAAATCGAGATGCCGTTGCTTCCGGTGTTGGTGGATATGGAATATGAAGGGATTCGAGTGGATGCCGAGGCTTTGGACCGGTTCCGAGATCGCCTTGTCAATGAAATGCGCGAGTATGAAAAGGCGATTTACAAGATGGCCGGGCGTGAGTTCAACCTGAATTCGCCTCGCCAGCTTGGGGACATTCTCTTTAACGAGCTGAAAATCCGGGACAAGCCCAAAAAAACCAAGACCGGCCAGTTTGCGACCGATGAGCAAACGCTTCAAGGCATGGCTCCCAAACACCCAATTATCCAATACCTCCTCGATTACCGGGAGATGATGAAGCTGAAATCAACCTATGCCGATACCCTCCCCAACGCCATTTCGCCAAGGACCGGACGCGTCCACACGACGTATAATCAGCTCGTCACCGCAACGGGGCGGCTTCAATCGCAAGAGCCCAACCTGCAGAACATTCCCATTCGAACCGAACTGGGGCGCGAGATTCGCAAGGCCTTCGTGCCCAGAAATCGGGAGCATCAGCTCCTGGCCGCCGATTATTCGCAAATCGAGCTCCGCATCATTGCTGCCCTAAGCCAAGAGCCCGGGATGCTGGAAGCGTTCCAAAGCGGCACCGATATTCATACCTCCACCGCTGCCAAAGTCTATAGCGTCTCGCTCGATCAAGTCACCTCGGAGATGCGGCGTCAGGCCAAAATGGTCAATTTTGGGATCATCTATGGCATTTCTGCGTTCGGACTTGCCCAGCGCCTCGGAATCCGACGTCAAGAGGCCGCCAAAATCATTGAGCAATACTTCACCCAATACCCGAAAATCCGTGGTTACCTCGATCAAACCATCGCGTTTGCCCGGGAGCATGGCTACGTCACAACCATCCTGGGCCGACGACGCTACATACGGGACATACGCTCCTCGAATGCCACCGTCCGGAGCGGTGCCGAGCGCAACGCGATCAATGCCCCGATTCAAGGAACGGCCGCAGACATGATTAAGCTGGCGATGATTCGCGTTCATCAGGCACTCATCGAGCGAAACCTTAAGACTCGGATGCTCCTGCAGGTGCATGACGAGCTGATCTTTGATATGCACTCGACAGAAAGAGAGATCGTGTGTCCGGTCGTTGAAGAAAAGATGAAGCACGCGATCCCGATTGATTGCCCGATCGTTGTGGAGATGGGCATCGGCCAAAACTGGGTCGAGGCGCATTAGGGTCTGTCAAGAAATAAGTGTGTCATTTGCTGGAGCCAATTTTGGTTTCTGGCGAGGCACGATGAAGGAGCATAGCCTTGCCCTCTGTGACTGAAGAGTAACAAAGCCAGAAAGCAAAATTGGCCCAGCCCGGAGGGGC